>NZ_JBEUPD010000008.1:0-272654 GCF_040492135.1 Actinomadura sp. NPDC000600 | reverse complement strand
GCGTCCGGCAGCGGGCTGTCGCCGGCGCCGTAGTACAGGTCGTTCAGCCGCTTGACCTGGGCGGTCAGCTCGGCGATGCGCTCTCCAACGTCCACGCCTCGATTAAACGCGATGGCACCGACAGTCCGCTCCGCCCGAGCCCCGGCCCGGGGCGGGAGGCCTGCCGTGCGTGCTTCAACCGCGCAGTCGTGCGTTGAGCCGTGCGGCCTGCCGGGTGAGGTGTTCGTGTTCGGGAAGGTTGGGCGCTGATCGCGCGGCCTCGGCGTAGAGCCGTGCCGCGGTGGCCAGATCGCCGTCCCGCTCGTGCAGGTAGGCCGCGGCGGCGGTGTGGCGGGGCAGGGCGGGGTCGAGCTCCGCCAGCGCGGCCAGCCCGGCCCGCGGGCCGTCGGCCTCCCCGACCGCGACGGCCCGGTTGAGGCGGACCACCGGGTTGCCGGTGAGGCGCACCAGTTCGTCGTACCACTCGACGATCTGCACCCAGTCGGTCTCCTCGGCCGTCAGAGCGTCGGCGTGGAGCGCGGCGATCGCGGCCTGGGCCTGGAACTCGCCCAGGCGGTCGCGGCTGAGGGCCGCCTGGAGTATGCGGACGCCCTCGCTGATCATGCGGGTGTCCCACCGGCCGCGGTCCTGCTCGGCGAGGGGCACGAGCCTGCCGTCGGGGCCGGTGCGGGCCGGGCGCCGCGCGTGGTGGAGCAGCATGAGCGCGAGCAGGCCCGCGGCCTCCTCGTGGCCGGTCATGGCCGCCAGCTGCCGGGCGAGCCGGATCGCCTCGGCCGCGAGGTCGACGTCACCGGAGTAGCCCTCGTTGAAGATCAGGTAGAGCACGCGCAGCACGGTGGCGACGTCGCCCGGCCGGTTGAACCGGGCGTTCGAGACGGTCCGCTTGGCCCGGCTGATGCGCTGGGCCATGGTCGCCTCCGGGACGAGGTAGGCCTGCGCGATCTGACGCGTGGTCAGGCCTCCGACGGCGCGCAGCGTGAGCGCGACGGCCGAGGCCGGTGTCAGGGACGGGTGCGCGCACAGGAAGTACAGCCGCAGTGTGTCGTCCACCGCCTCGCCCGGGCCGGGCGCGGGCTCCGCGTCGACGCTCAGCTCCCGGTGCCGCCGGGCGGCGTCGGCGCGGGCGGCGTCGAGGAACTTGCGCCAGGCCACGGTGACCAGCCAGCCCTTGGGGTCCTGCGGCGGGTCCCGCGGCCATACGCGCACGGCCTCGACCAGGGCGTCCTGAACGGCGTCCTCGGCCGCCGCGAAGTCGGCTCCGCGGCGGACGAGGACGCCGATCACGGTGGGGGTGAGGGTCCGCAGCCGGGCCTCGTCCACCTGTGTCACTCCGTGATGGTCGGGGGTGCGGCGAAGAACGGGCGCACCTCGAGCCACTCGTGGATCGGCCTCCCGCCCGCACCCGGGGCCGCGGACAGCTCGCCGGCCAGTTCGATCGCCCGCTCCCGGGTCTCGACGTCGATCACGTACCAGCCGGCGATCAGGTCCTTGGTCTCCGCGAACGGGCCGTCGGTGACCGGCGGCCGGCCCTCGCCGTCGTACCGGACGAACATGCCGTCCGGGGAGAGCGCCTGCATGTCGACGAACTCGCCGGTGGCCTCCAGCCGGGCGCCGAAGTCCTCCATGTACTGCACGTGGGCCGAGATCTCCTCCGGCGTCCACTGCTCCATCGGCACGTCGTTGACCGGTGCCGGCGCGCCCCGGTAGTGCTTGAGCAGCAGGTACTTGGCCATCAGGTCCTCCTTGGTGCGGTACGGCCGCGGTGGCCGTGTTCGCTGCGGGGACGGAGCCGGGCACGGATTCTCGACATCCCCGCGAGATTATTCTTCCCCCACTCTCCGCCGCTCGGGTGCCATCTCGCCAGTGCCGTCCGCCCGGGGGCTCCGCGCCGGCCGCGTTTAGGCTGGAGGCGTGCAGGTTCATCGCGGGCCTTCCCATCCGGCCCTCGTACCGTTCGTTGCGGGCCTCGGCTATTGCGAGTCGGACGGCCCGGCCGTCCGCGAGCGGTCCATCCCCACCGGCTGCGCCCAGCTGTTCGTCAACCTGCACGCCGACGCGTTCGCCGGCGGCGCCGGTGGGGCCGCCTTCCTGGGCGCGACGTCCCGGCCCTCGCTGATCGACACGGCGGACCAGCGGGCCCTCGCCTGGGTGGTGTTCAAGCCCGGTGGCGCGTTCCCCTTCTTCCCGGCGGAGCCCGGGCTTGTCGTCTTGAGCGACATCTGGGGCCGCTCCGGGGCGCTCGTGCGGGAACGCCTCCTGGAGGCGGGCGGCCCCGCCGAGATCCTGGACTCGCTGGAGTCGATCCTCCTCGAGGCAGGCGGCCTGGACCGCGATCCCGCCCTGGAGGCCGCGGTCGCGGCGCTCGACCGGGGCGTCCCCGTCGGGGAGGTGACGGACCGGCTCGGCTGCACGCGCAAGCGGCTCATCGGCCTCTTCCACGACCGCGTCGGCCTGACGCCCAAGCGCTTCGCCCGCGTCCGGCGGTTCCAGCGCACGCTCCGGCGGATCCCCTACGACCGGCCGGTCGACTGGGCCGAACTGGCGTCCGCCTGCGGGTACGCCGACCAGTCGCATCTGATCCGCGACTTCCACGACTTCGCCGGGCTGCGGCCGACCGAGTACCGGCCCCGCTCCCCCGGCCAGCCGAACCACGTACCGCTCTGAGGGAAATTCGTCCAATACGGGGCTCGCGGGCGGCCCCCACGATGGAGCCATGAACCTCTTTCCGAAACTCGTCGTCGACGACGCGGTCCGTGCCGTCGAGTTCTTCACCACCGCGCTCGGCGTCAAGGAGACCGAGCGCTCCGAGACGCCCGACGGCAAGATCGTCAACGTGCGGCTGGCCCTCGGGGACGTCCAGTTCACGCTGAAGGACGAGGACTCCGTCGACGCCGGACCGACCGCGCTCGGCCTCGACCGCTCACCCGTGATCATCAACCTCGAGGTGCCCGATCCCGACGAGGTCGCCGCCCGCATGGAGGCGGGCGGCGCCACCGTGATCTACCCCGTCGAGGACCACCCGTACGGCCGCATGGGCCGCCTGCGCGACCCGTTCGGCCATGTCTGGATCGTCCGCCGGACCCCCTCCGGATGAACCCGCCGCGGTGAGGGCGGTCCCGTCTTCGAGGCCGCCCTCGCTTCGTCGGGTCGTCGATGGCCGCGAGACCCGGCATACGCCAAGATTGGCGGCATGGGATCGGTGGCTGCGAACGGCACGGACGAGTACCAACCCGACCAGTACCGGCGCCGCTCCGCCAGGGTGCTGCTTGTGGACGACGCCGAGCGCATCCTGCTGTTCCGTTTCCCTCGCGTCCACCGCAAGCCCGAGGCGGGCCACTGCTGGATCACTCCTGGCGGTGGCGTCGACGACGGTGAGACGCTCGCCGAGGCCGCCGCCCGCGAACTCTCCGAGGAGACCGGCCTGGTGGCCGCGCCCGGCGACCTGGGCCCCGCGGTCGCCTTCTCGTCCGGATACGCCGACTTCCCCGGATGGGTGAGCGGGGTCTTCCGTGACGACTACTTCCTGTACCGGACGGCCGCCACCGACATCGACACCGCGGGGTTCACCGACGTGGAACGCCGCCACATCAGCGAGCACCGCTGGTGGCCGGTCGGCGAACTGGAGATGGCACCGGAACCCGTCTACCCGCTGCGGCTCGCGGCGCTCCTCACCGACCTGCTCGCCGGACGAGGCGGCGGGACTCCCGTCCGTCTTCCCTGGCATCACCCCTGACGCAGAATTCTTCTGCGCCGTGTCGATCCGCCGGGACGCCGTTCGACCTGTGGATGACGGTCCTCGTCCATGGCCCCGGCCGTGGACGCGAGCAGAAGGAGCATCCCGATGGGATCCATCAAGTCCAGCCTCTTCATCTCCCTCGACGGTGTCATCGAATCGCCGGAGACCTGGCACCTGCCTTACTTCGACGACCAGATGGGCGCCGTCGTCGGCGAGTTGATGAGCGGAGCCGAGGCGACCCTCCTCGGCCGGCACACCTACGAGGGGTTCGCCTCCTACTGGCCCACCGCCGACCCGGCGGACCCGATGACCAAGGCCATGAACAGCGCGCGCAAGTACGTCGTGTCCACGACGCTGACCGAGGCGGCCTGGGAGAACTCCACGCTGATCAACGGTGACGTCGCCGCTGAGCTGACCACGCTCAAGGCCGACACCCACCTCGGCACGACGGGCAGCGCCGCGCTGGTGCGCTGGATGCTCGGGCAGGGCCTGGTCGACGAACTGCACCTGCTCGTGCACCCGATCGTCGTCGGACACGGCGCCAAGCTCTTCACCGACGGCGAGACCGTCCCGCTGAAGCTGGTCTCCTCGACCACCTTCGAGAACACCGGCGTGGTGCACCTCGTCTACACCAACGCCGACGCCCCCGAGGCCTGAGCCCCGCGAGACGGCTCGACGTCGCAGACCGGCAACGGCCGTCCGGTCCCGGGTCCGACGGGACCCGGAACCGGACGGCCGTTGCTCATGGTCGGCCGAGGCGGCTTCTACTGGACCGCCCTCGCGGCCCGCTCGATCCCCTGCGTGACGGTCCTGGGGGCCGAGAGCAGACCGAGATGCCCGGCGTCGTACTCGGTCACGGTGGAGCCGGCCCGCTGGGCCATGGCCCGTTCGGCACCGGGCGGGATGATCAGGTCCTGGGTGCCGATGAGGTACCAGGACGGGATCTGCTTCCAGGCGGGGGGCCCGGACGGCTCGTTCAGCGCGCCGAGCGTGGCCGGCCGCTGGGTGGCCGCCACGAGCGCCTTGTCCTGCGCGCTCAGGCCGGTCGCGAACGAGGTGAAGACGGTCGACTTCTTGAGGTAGAGGTCGGTCGTCGCGGTGGGCGGAAGAGTGGCGGGCACGAAGTCGAACACCGTGGTGGGGTCGACCGAGAGTGCGGAGTCCGGCCCCGCGAGCGCCGTCCCGCTCTCGCCCTCGTCCGGCGCGAAGGCGTTGACGTAGACCAGCGCCTTGACGTTCGGGTTCCCCGTGGCCGCGTTGGTGATCACCGCACCTCCGTAGGAGTGCCCGACCAGGACGATCGGGCCCCGCAGCGACTCCAGGAAGGTCCTCAGGTACGCGGCGTCGCCGGACAGCGATCGCAGCGGGTTGGCCGGCGCGACGACCGTGTACCCGTCGCCCTGGAGCCTGGGGATGACCTTGCTCCAGTTCGAGGCGTCGGCCCAGGCTCCGTGCACGAGCACGATCGTCGGCTTCGCCGAGCGGCGTTCCTGGGAGAAGGCGCTCGACGCCGGGCTGAGGCTCGCCAGGACGAGCGCGACCGCGGCAAGAACGATCACCGTGGTGTAGGGGCGCCTTCTGATACTGAAAGCCGAGTGGGTGGGCGGACTGGTCATGGTTCTCTCCATTCTGCTTCGGACGGCCTCCAGGACCGAAATGGCGCGGGCGAAGAAGAACATTTCTCTCCGCGCCATGACGGAATCCCGCGCCGGAGGCGAGCACCTGGTGGGCGATCCATACATATGACCGGACACCCCTCTGTTCTGTGACACTTCTCGCGTGAATCCATTTGACGGCAAGAAACGCGCAAAAAGGAGCCCGCACACGGCCGCGGTGAGGGCCGAGGGGCTCCTTGAGGGATCGATCGTGGTCCCGTGGCGGCGGCCCGGTGCGGTCACGGGTCGCCGCCACGGCGCGGGGATCAGTGGAGGGCGTCCAGCGCCTCCTCCACGGCCCGGTGGAAGGTCGGATAGGTGTAGATCATGTGCTTGAGGCGGTCGGTGGGGACCTCGTTGTGGACGGCGACGTTCAGCCCGTACAGCACCTCGCCGCCCGTGGGGCCGGCGGAGGTGGCGCCGACCAGGACACCGCGGTCGGCGTCCTCGACGAGCTTGACGAACCCCTCGTTGCCGGGTCCGTGGATCATGCCGCGCGCGGACGAGGCGATCGGCACCGAGCCGGTGCGCACCCGCAGGCCCCGGTCGCGCGCCTGCCGCTCCGTCAGTCCCACGGCCCCGATCTCGGGGTCGGTGAAGGTGACGCGGGGCAGCGCCCGGTAGTCCGCGTCGGGTCCGGGGGTTCCCAGGATGTCGCGGACGGCGATCTGCGCCTGGTACATCGAGACGTGGGTGAAGGCGCCGTGTCCGGTGATGTCGCCGACCGCCCACAGCCCCTCCCCGGCCCGCAGCTGCCCGTCGGTGCGCACCGCCCGCGCGGCGGGATCGATCCCCACGGTGTCGACCGCCAGCGCGGCCAGGTCCGTGACCCGGCCCGTCGCGACCAGGAGGCGTTCGGCTCGGATCGGCTCCAGACCGCCTTCGAGGAGGGCCTCGAAGGTCGTGCCGTCGTACTCGATCTGAACGGCCCGGGTGCGGGTGCGAACGATGACACCGTCGGCCCGCAGCGCCTTCGCCGCCAGGTCTCCCGATTCCGGCTCCTCCTGCGCGAGCAGCCGCTCCTGCCCTTCCAGGACGGTGACCGTGCAGCCGAAGCGCGCGAACACCTGGGCGAGCTCGACGCCGATCGCGCCGCCGCCGAGCACGAGCATCGAGGCGGGCACCTCCTCGGCCGCGATGGCGTCCCGGTTCGTCCAGTACGGCGTCGTCTCCAAGCCCGGGATCGGGGGGATGCGGGGATGGGAGCCGGTGGCGAGGACGACGCCGCGCGCGGCCTCGAACGTGCGGTCCCCCGTGGTCACCCGGCGCGCGCCCGCGAGCCGGCCCCTTTCCCGGACCAGTCGCACGCCCTTGTCCGCCAGGCGGTCGGCGGCCGGCTGGTCGTTCCAGCCACCGGTGGCCTCCGACCGGACGCGGTCGGCGACCTTGCCCCAGTCGGGGACCACCTTGGCCTCGCCGGCGAGGCGGCCGACGCGGCCGGCCTCCGCGAGGACGTTCCCGGCGCGGATCATCGTCTTGCTGGGGACGCATCCCCAGTAGGGGCATTCGCCTCCGACGAGTTCCGCCTCCATCCCCAGCACGTCCAGGCCGGCTTCGGCCAGCGCGCCCGCGGCGTACTCGCCGCCCGGGCCCAGCCCCACCACCACCACATCGGCCTTCTCGCTCATGCTGTTCTCCCCTCCCTTGTCCGGCTTTGCCGCCGGTCGTCAACGCCCGGTCCCGGGGACGCCGTGGTCCTCGGACTCGTGTGACGGTTCTCGATTCGTGTGCCTGCGGCTCCGGACAGGAGCGCGGGCGCGTCGGCGAGCGCGCCGACCACGGCGACGGCGCCGGGGCGGTGCTCGGCGAAGCGGCTGGCCGCCTCCGCCTTCGGGCCCATCGAGCCGGCCGGCAGCGGCAGGCTCCGCAGCAGGCCGGGCGTGATGTGGCCGATGGGCCGGGCGTGCGGGGTGCCGTGGTCACGCATGATCGCGGGAACGTCGGTGAGGAGCAGCAGCGCGTCGGCCCCCAGCCTCGTCGCGAGCAGCGCCGCGGCCAGGTCCTTGTCCACCACGGCCTCGATGCCGCGGTGGTCTCCCCCGGTGGGGACGCCGCCTCCGCCGACGGCGACGACCAGGCAGCCCGCGTCGGTGAGCCGGGCGATGGTCGGCAGTTCGACGATGTCGCGCGGCTCGGGGGAGGGGACGACGCGGCGCCAGGCGGCGCCGTCCTTGCGCATGGCCCACCCGTGCTCGGCGCGCATCCGCTCGGCCTCCGAGTCGCCGTAGGAGCGGCCGATGAACTTGGTCGGGGCGCCGAACGCGGGGTCGCGGGGGTCGACCGCGGTCTCGGTGAGGAGGGCGGCGATCTCACGGCCGGGCAGGGCGCGGCGCAACTCGCGGACCAGCCAGTAGCCGATCATGCCCTGCGTCTCGGCGCCGAGCACGTCGAGCGGGTAGGGGGCCGACAGCGCGGGGTCGGCGGCGCTCTCCACGGCCAGCAGCCCGACCTGCGGGCCGTTGCCGTGGGTGATGATCAGCTCGTTGCCGGCCGCCAGCGCGGCCAGCCCCTCGACGGCCTCGCGGACGTGCGCGACCTGCACGGCCGCTTCCGGCGGATCGCCGCGGCGCAGCAGCGCGTTGCCGCCGAGCGCGGCGACGATCCTCACCGCCGTCCCTCCAGCCGCTCGGTGAGCAGCGCGCTCAGCACCGCCTGCGTGGCGGGGAGCCGGTTGGCGGCCTGCCGGAAGACCAGCGACCGTTCGCCGTCGATGACCTCGGCCGAGACCTCCTGGCCGCGATGGGCGGGCAGGCAGTGCATGAAGACGGCGTCGTCGCGGGCGTGGCCCATGAGCCGCTCGTCCACCCGGTACGGCGCGAGCGCCCTGACGCGGCCTTCCCGCTGGTCGTCGGGATCCCCCATGGACACCCAGACGTCGGTGTAGACGACGCTCGCGTTCTTGACCGCTTCGATGGGCTCGTTGGTGAGCGTGACGGCTCCGCCGCTTCGGTCGGCCTGGGCGGCGGCGAACGCGACGGCCTCGTCCGGCGGCGCGTAGCCCGGGGGCGTCGCGAGGGTGACGTCCATGCCGGCGATGGCCGCGGCCTCCATGAGGCTGCGGGCGACGTTGCCGCCGTCGCCGACGTAGGCGATGCGGTGGCCGCGCAGGTGTCCGAAGTGCTCCTGGACGGTGAGCAGGTCTGCGACGGCCTGAAGGGGGTGGTGGCCGTCGGTCAGGGCGTTGACCACGGGGACGGGCGCCGCCGCGGCCAGGTCGGCGACGTCGGTGTCGGAGAAGGTGCGGATCACGATGGCGGCGGCGTAGGAGCCCATGACGCGGGCGGTGTCGGGGATGGTCTCGCCGCGCCGGAGCTGGAGTTCGTCGGGGCCGACGCTGACGGGGGTGCCGCCGAGGCGGGTCACCGCGGCGGCGGTCGAGAGCCGGGTCCGGGTGGAGGGCTTGGCGAAGTACATCGGCACGATGCGGTGGGCGAGCAGGTCGGGCGCCGACTCGGGCGCCGTCTGGAAACCGGCCGCCAGCCGCAGCAGGAGGGTCAGGTCGTCGCCGGTCAGGTCGGCGGCGCGCAGCAGGTCTTTCACGGTGTCACCTCGCCGGTGGGGATCGCTTCGTCGCGCTGGAGGGGGCAGCTCATGCAGCGGGGGCCGCCGCGGCCGCGGCCGAGTTCGCCGCCGGGGATGGTGACGACCTCGATGCCGTGGTGGCGGAGCATGGTGTTGGTGGTGACGTTGCGCTCGTAGGCGACGACGACGCCGGGCTCGACGGCCAGGACGTTGTCGCCGTCGTCCCACTGCTCGCGTTCGGCGGCGCGGACGTCCTGCTCGGCGGTCAGGACGCGGACGCGCGGCAGGTCGAGGGCTCGGGCGATCGCGGGGAACAGCGCCTCGTTCTCCTGGACCAGGACCTCGTCGCCGTGGTGGCCGGGGGTGAGGGTGTAGGACCGCAGCGGCGGCAGCCCGCGGTACACGGTGAAGGCGTCCCGGTCGACCATGGTCATCACGGTGTCCAGGTGCATGAACGCCCGCCGTTTGGGGAGTTGCGCGGCGATGACGCTGCGGGCCGCGCCCGCGGTGAACAGCCGCTGGGCGAGCAGCTCGATGGCCTGCGGCGTCGTCCGCTCGCTCATCCCGACCAGGACCAGGTCCCGGCTGAGGACGTGGATGTCGCCGCCCTCGATCGAGGGCAGCGCGAAGTCCGCGCCGGGGTACCAGACCGGGGGCTCCCGGTCGGTGAACAAGGGATGGTGCCGGTAGACGGTGCTGAGGTGGAGGGTTTCGCGGCGCCGCGCCGGTTTGGCCATGGGGTGCAGGGTGACGCCGCCGTGGATCCAGGCGGAGGGGTCGCGGGTGAACAGGTGGTTGGGCAGCGGCGGCAGCACGAAGTCGCCGTCGTCCAGGGACGCCAGCAGCAGGCTGTGCGCGGCCAGGCCCATCTCGGCCTTGGTGAGTCCGCCGATGAGGTGGCGGGCGAGGGCGGCGGGGGCGAGGTCCTCCAGCGCGGCGCGGACGGGCCCGGCGAGGGTCGGGCCGAGGGCGGTCTCGGACGCGGTGTGGTCGAGGACCTGGGCCCGGGCCTGGTCCAGCTTGAGGGTCTCGGCGAGCAGGTCGGCGAGGTAGTGGACCTGGACGCCGCGCTCGCGCAGCGTGTCGGCGAACACGTCGTGCTCCTGCCGGGCGCGCTTGGCCCACAGGACCTCGTCGAAGAGCAGGTCGTCCTTGTTGGCCGGGGTGAGGCGCAGCAGTTCCAGGTCGGGGCGGTGCAGCAGGACCTGCCGCAGCCGCCCCACCTCAGAGGTGACGGTGAACACAGGAGTCGGTCCCTTCATGCGACCTGGACGGGCGGTTCGGGCTTGTCGGGGAGGCCGGGCGGCGGGCCGTACTCCTCCGCCTCCTCCACCGCCTCTTCGACCTCGGCCTCCACGACCTGGTCGTGGGAGCGGTGGTCGCGGTACTTCAGCCAGGCGTAGACGGGCATCCCGGCGAGGATCAGCAGCGTGCCCTTGTAGACGACCTCGTAGCCGGACCCGGCGACCGCCCAGACCGAGTAGCCGAACGCCAGCAGCGCGATGACCGCGTCCCGCGCCAACCGCCCGCCGGAGAACGCCACGCGGTCGGTGGCCAGCAGCACCAGCTCGGCGACCGCCGCGTAGGCGTACGGGATCACGGTGGTCAGGGTGGCCAGGAGGATGATGAAGGTGAACTGGTCGACCAGGCTCGCGTTGTAGTTCATCAGCATCAGCCCGGTCACCAGGACGCTGGAGACCACCAGGCCGACGATCGGGACGCCGCCGCGCCCGGTGCGCGCGAACACCCGGGGGAACAGCCCGTCACGCGCCGCCGCGAACGGGATCTGGCCCTGCAGCAGGATCCATCCGTTCAGGGCGCCGAACGCGCTGATCGCGGCGCCCCCGGCCACCAGGTCGGCGGCCCATCCCCCGAACGCGGCGTCGGCGGCGTCGGCGAAAGGCGCGGTGGAGTTCGCCAGCGCGGCGGCGGGGACGAGGCCGAGGACGGCGACGGTGCCGAGGATGTAGACCAGGGCGGTGAGGGCGGTCCCGGCGACGGTCGCGCGCGGGATGGTCTTCTGCGGGTCCTGCACGTCCTCGGCCGGCACCGTCGCCGACTCCAGGCCGATGAACGACCACAGGGTGAGCGCCGCCGCGGCCGTCACCGCACCGAACGCGCCCTGCCCGCTGGCGTTGAACTCCCCGAAGTTCCCCGACTTGATGAAGAACAACCCGCCGACGACGATCAGCAGCAGCGGGACGAGTTTGATGACGGTGGTGACGAGCTGCACGGCCCCGCCATGGCGGACCCCGTAGGCGTTGACGGCCGTCAGCCCCCAGACCGCCGCGAGGCCGGTCGCCGCCGCCAGGACCTTGTCATCGGCCAGCGAAGGCCAGAAGTGGGCCATGTAGCCGACGAACGCCACCGCGATCGCCGCGTTCCCCGCCCACACCGCGATCCAGTAGCCCCACGCGGTCTGGAACCCGACGAAGTCGCCGAACGCGCGGCGCGCGTAAGCGTAAGGACCACCCGTGCGCGGGTAGGCCCGGGCCAGGCGCGCGAACACCAGCGCCAGCAGGATCGCCCCCGCCGCCGTGAACCCCCACGCGACCAGGCTGATCGGCCCGAACTCGGCCAGCGAGCTGGGCAGCAGGAACACACCGGACCCGATCATGTTGCCCACCACCAGGGCCGTGGCCATCCACGGTCCCAGCCTCCGGCGGGCCGGCTGAACACTCATGACTGCCTCCTCCGGCGCGGCAGGGCGCCGCGGCTCCGATCGCTCAACGGCCCGCGCGCACGCATTTCGATGAATGCGGCGGCGGCACGCTTGGGGAAGCCCGTCTGGTCTTGTCCTTCACGATGCATGCTCATTCGCGCCTTCAAAGTGATGGGGTCGATAGCACCCCTTCACCATCTCCTGGCAGCCGAACTGGGGCATGACACGAATGCATGAGATCGGCGGACGACAGTTAGCGACCTCGTCCGCCTACTTGAAGGAATTGTTCTGCCGGCGGTTTTTCGCGGGCATGCGAAAGGGCCGAGCCGCCCGGGCGGCCGGGCTCACCCTCGGACGGCGGCGGCGCCCGCCGTCCTCGCCGCCTACTTGGGGATCCTGGGAGCCAGTCGTCCGGCGAAACTCGTGACCTGCTCGCAGATGTCCGAGCCGGAGGCGTCCGGCTTGTAGGCGTTCACTCCGACGTTGCCGAAGGAGGCGGGCCACTGGATCAGGCAGTTCGTGGAGCTGCGCGCCATCTGGGCGGACGACGGCAGGCCCGGCCCCGACGCGGGAGAGCGGGTCGCTCCGCTCTGCATCGTGATCTCAAGGGAGGCGTACGTGAGCATGAGGTGCCCGGAGCCCCAGCCGGGCGGAGACCACCGGCACATCCGCAGCCAGGGCTTGCCCGTCCCCGGTTCACCGGTCCCCTGCGGCTCGCCCGCCCACAGTTTGAACGTGCGCTTGGTCTCGCCGTCTGGCGTCGCGCAGGGGTCGGGGATGCCGTTGGCGTCGGTCGGGACCGGTTCGGGCGAGGTCGTCACAGCGGCCGACGCCGGGCGGTCGTCGGCGGGCGAACCGACTCCGGACACCGCCACCAGGACCGCGGCCGCCGTCCCCGCCACGGCCGCGGCACCGCACGCGGCGACGAGTACGGCCTGGCGGCGGTTGAGAGCGCGGGACGCGGCCGCGCCGAGTTGCGCCGTCGGCGCGTTCCGGGGCGAGGTACTCGGACGACCCGATGATGAGGCCGGTCGCGGTGAGCGCGGTGTCGGCCTGGTGGACCGCGATGCCGAAGTCGGTGAGCAGGACGCCGCCGTTGTCGGCCAGCATCACGTTGGCCGGCTTGACGTCCCGGTGCAGGATCCCGGCGGCGTGGGCCGCGCCGAGCGCGTTGAGCAGGGACGTCGCCACCCTGGCGGCCTCCTCGACCTGCAGCGGCCCCTCCTCGCGGAGGCGCTGCTCCAGGGACCGGCCGGTCACCAGCCGCATCACGATCCAGGGCACGCCGCCGTCCACGACGACGTCGTGCACGGTCACGATGTTGGGGTGGTCGCGCAGCCGGGCAGCGTTGCGCGCCTCCCGCTCCGCACGCGCCAGGCGCTCTCCCTGCTCCGCGTCCGTCCCCGGAGGGAGCCACATCCCCTTGACGGCGACGGGCACGCCCAGCGTCTCGTCGTGCGCCTTCCAGACCTGCCCGAACCCGCCCGAACCGAGCGATTCGGCCAGCCGGTACCGGCCTCCCAGCAGCCGCCCGGCCCGAGCACGCTCCGCGATCTCCTCATCGGTCACGGTGACATCATGGCGTCAAACAGACATGGATGTCTTCCTAATGCGACGGAATGCTCACGCAGGGGTGAGGTCAGAGCGCCGTGCCACCGGGCGGGCCTTCGCCGGAGCGCGAGAGCAACCGATCGGCGCGAATGGCGAGTTCCATCTCGAACCGCCATGCGGGGTCGTGGAGTCGCCGCCCGAACAGTTCCTCCAACCGACGCATCCGGTAGCGGACGGTCTGGGGATGCAGGCGGAGGCGGACGGCGGCCTGTGCGTGCGATCCCGTGGTCAGCCACGCGAGGAGGGTCTCGGTGAGCCGTTCGCGCGGGTCGCGTTCGAGTTCGTCCATCGCGGCCAAGCGGCGTCCCACCAGTTGCCGCGCCAGGTGCTCGTCGCTGAGCAGGAGCAACGCGGGCAGATGGTCGTCGCAGCGGACGTGGTCGAGGTCGGAGAAGGTCCCGTTGCGAAGGAGCGCGAGGGCGCGTTCGGCGGTACGGAGCGACTGCGCCGCCTCCTGCACGGGAACCTGGGTGCCGACGGCGAACCGCATGCCGCGCAGTCCGCGGCGGAGCCTTTCGATGCGGCCCGGCCGGTCCGGTCCGGGCAGGATCAGCAGTGGTTCGGGGCGGTGCAGGTCGCTGAGCACGTCTGGATCGAGCGGCGGGGAGAGCTGCCGCTCGGCTTCCCAGGGTCGGTCGAGGACGACGCAGGCGACCGATGCTGGGATGGTCCACTGCGCGGTGCGTGCCCCCTGGACGAGGACCTCGGGGGCGACGGCGCCGTTCCCGGCCAGGATGACCCGCAGGAGGCGCCGACGTTCGCCGCGCATGATGTCGGCGTCGGGGTGCGACAGGTCGGTGTAGGCGGCGAGTGCATGGGCGGACAGTTCTTCGGCGGTGGCGAGAACCGATTCGGTCAGGCCGTACAGCTGGTCGGCGGTCGCGCCGACCGTCCGGGCGACGTCGGCCAGGCGGCGCCAGGCGAAGCGCGCGCCCGCATGGTAGGCACTTTGCAGCAGGTCCGGGCCGATGCCGTGCAAGTAGGCGCTGCGTCCCAGCGCACGATGCGTCCTCGCCTGCTCTTCAGGCGGCCCCGTCAGGTCCGAGAGGCCCCTGACGAACGTGCGTAGTTCCTGGTCGATGACGGGCATGGCCTCATGCCCGGAGGCGTGCCCGAAGGCCCGGGCGATCACGGGCAACGCTCGCCAGACGTCCTCCGTGACTCTTTCCGGCAGGTCGGGCAGGTGCACCCGGAGGTACTGAGCGAACTCCCGGCCGCCGAGGGCGCATTCCATAGGCGAGGAGGACGGTGCCGGTGTCGAAGCCGCGCTGAAGAACCGGCTCATCTGTGCCTGCTCGCGTTCACCCGCCCGGCCGCTCGTCCTCGCGGGCGGCACAGGGTCCTGCGATCACATCGATGGCGGCGGCCACCATCCGTACGAGCCGGTCGGTGAACCGCGCGGGGTCGAGGGGATCGTCGCCGTCCGCGATCCAGTCGTTGATCAGGGCGGCCCAGCCGCCGGTGAGGAAGGCGGCGAGGTCCTCCGCCTCCTGGGGGCCGAGGCGCCCGCCGCCCAGCAATTGCACGATGTGCCGGTTGTACGGGATGAAGAACCCGGTCAGCGCCTTGTTGAGGCCGAACCCGGAGGACCCGGTCAGGACCGCACGGTAGAACGGCCGATGGTCGGCGAAATGCCCGGCCACCGCCAGCACCGGGACCCGTACGTCCGAGATGTCGGCAAGCTCGCCGAGACCGGGCAGCAGCTCCCGCCGGGCGAGGTCGAGCGCGGCTTCCAGCAGGAGGCTGTCGCGGTTGCCGAACTGCTGGTACACCACCTGCCGGCTCACGTCCGCCGCCTCGGCGATGTCGGACAGCGGCACCGCCGCCGTCCCCCTCTCGGACACCAGGGCGATCGCCGCCCGGATGAGCGCGGAGCGCGAACGGCGGACCCGGCGGTCCAGGACGGGCACGGCCTCCGATGAGTCTGCCTGCATGCGCCAATAATGGACGACTGTCAATAAACGAGCAAGTGTCAACGATCCGGACCGGCGCACCATGCCCTCCTCCAGTGCGCGGACGCCGTGACCGTCCCGCTCCGGCCACGGCCCCGACCAGGCAAGGGCTGTGCTGCGACGGGGGCGTTGTCACGCTTGTGACAGTGCGGGCGCCTTCGATTCTTGGATTCGGGCGTGGTCACCGGTCAGGGACGGTGCCTAAGGTCGGCGGACCCGTCGATCAGGAGTGTGGTGATGGAACTCCCCCGCCGCCGGCGCCCGAGAATCCTCCCTGCGATCGTGTCCCTTCTGCTGCTCGGGACGTTGGCGGCCATGAACCCGGTGGCCGCGTCCGCCTTGGACCGGGGCAAGGGAGAACTGGTCCGCATCGCGGACGGCACGGTGCGCGGCAAGGCCGATGCCGCCGGCCGGACCTTCTTCGGCATCCCGTACGCGGCGCCGCCCACGGGCGCCCGGCGGTTCAGGCCGCCGCAGCCGCCCGGAGCGTGGCCGGGCGTCCGGGACGCCACCCGCGAGCCCCCGCTGTGCCCGCAACCGGTACCGCTGGGCAGGACGAGCGAGGACTGCCTCTACCTCAACGTCTACACACCGCCCGCCGCCGAATCGCGCCATCTGCCGGTGCTGGTGTGGATCCACGGCGGCGCCTACATCCTCGGCTCCGGCGCGGGCTACGACCCGGCCCCGCTCGTCGCCGCGGGCCGGGCCGTCGTCGTGTCGATGAACTACCGGCTCGGGCCGCTCGGCTTCATGGCGCTGCCCGGCCTGGCCCGCGAGTCCGGGACCACCGGGAACCACGGGCTCCTCGACCAGCAGGCGGCGCTGCGGTGGGTGCGCGCCAACATCGGCGCCTTCGGCGGCGACCCCCGCAACGTCACCGTCTTCGGCGAGTCGGCGGGCGGCCACAGCGTCTGCATGCAACTGATCTCCCCTGCGGCAAGAGGGCTGTTCGACAAGGCGATCTCCCAAAGCGGCGGATGCGTCGGCACGCCCCTCGGCCCGGTGGCCCGGGAGAAGGCCTACGGCACCGGCCGGAGATTCGCCGATTCCCTCGGTTGCAACGACCGGCGGACGGTGGTGGCGTGCCTGCGCGGCAAGCCCGCGGACCGGTTCGTCGGCGACTTCGCCGGCATGTTCGGGCGGAACCTGGACTGGACACCGGTCATCGACGGCCGCGTCATCAGGGAACCCGCCGCTCCGGCGATCAGGGCCGGCCGCTACCAGAAGGTGCCGCTGATAATCGGAAGCAACGGGAACGAGGGCCGGCTCTTCACCGCCTTCGGCTACCACCTGCAGAAACTCCGGCGTGCGCAGGCCGGGGACCTCGATGAGGCGATCAGGCTCAGCGCACCCGGGGCCGCCGACGCGATGCGCGCCGCCTACCCGCCCGCCTCCGCGGACAACGCGGACCTCGCCCTGTCCGACTTCACCACCGACGGTCTGTTCGCGTGCCCGGCGCTGTTCACCGCCCAGGGGGCCGCGGCCAACGCCGGGCAGCGGGTCTACCGGTACGAGTTCGCCGACCCCCGCCCGCCCCTGTCGGGCCTCGACCCGCTGATGCCGCTGGGCGACTACCACGCTTCGGAACTGTTCTACCTGTTCAGGACCGTGCAGAACCTCCCGCCGCTGCCCGGCCTGAACCCGGACCAGCAGCGGCTGTCGCGGCAGATGCTGAGCTACTGGACGGCGTTCGCCAGGACCGGCGACCCCAACACCTCCGGCACCCCCGTCTGGCCCGCCCTCACGTCCGGGACGTCACCGACACAGCGCCTTACCTCCCAGGGAACGGAACCGTTCGGCACGTTCGCCCGCGACCACCACTGCGACCTCTGGGCAGCACTCCCCGACTGAACCGGCGGCCTTCTGCGAACCGGGCGGCGGCGAGCCGCTGATCGCAGCGGTCACCGGTCCGAGGGCGGCGGGTGGCCGTCGTCGTCGCCTTCGACCGGAATCCACCGGCTCGCCCACCGGTTGAGCGCCGCCACGGCGTCCTGCAGGTCCCGGCCCATCTCCGTCAAGCCGTACTCCACGCGGACGGGCGTCTCGTCGTGCACGGTCCGCTTCACGATCCCGGCCGACTCCAGCTCCTTCAGCCGCGTCGCCAGCATGCGGTCGGTGAGGTCGGGGATGCGCTGCCGGATCTCGCTGAACCGGGTGGCGCCCAGAAGGAGCTCACGAAGGATGACCCCGTTCCAGCGCCGGCCGATCAGCTCGACTCCGCGGTGGTAGCCGGCACAGAAGCCCGGCCGCAGGTCGTAGTCCTCTTCCAGCTTCTTGGCGGCCATGGCGTCATGCTACCCGGCCCGCAAGTAACTATACTTCTGTAAGCCACTTACGCTAGCTTAGTTGTACGGGCCGCTCCGGCCCGTACAACCCCCTGCTTCGAAGGAGGCTTGCGTGTCGTCTCAGACCACCGCGGAACAGCGACGTTCGCCAGAGCGGCGGCAACACCGTCCGGGGCTCGGGCTGGCCTTGCTGGCCTTCGCGCAACTGATCATTTCGATCGACTACAACATCGTGTTCGTCGCGCTCCCCCAGATCGGCGACGCGTTGGGGTTCACCTCCCAGAGCCTGCAATGGGTGGTCAGCGCCTATGCGGTCCTGTTCGGCGGCTGCCTGCTGTTCGGCGGGCGGGCCAGCGACATCCTGGGGCGGCGCCGCATGTTCGTCGCCGGGCTCGGCGTCTACGCGGTGACCTCGGCCGTCGCCGGGCTGGCGACGACCGCGGAGACCTTGGTCATCGCCCGCGGCGCCCAGGGGCTCGGCGGAGCACTGCTGTTCCCGGCCACCCTGTCGCTCGTCAACACGATGTTCGCCGAGGGGCGCGAACGCAACCGCGCCCTCGCCGTGTGGTCCGGCTCCGGCGCCGGAGGCCTCGTTCTCGGTTCGCTGCTCGGCGGCCTGCTGACCGAGGCGTTCGGTTGGGAGTCGGTGTTCTTCGTCAACGTCCCCCTGGCGGCCGCCGCGATCGCGCTGACCTTCCTCCTCATCCCGTCCGACGCGCCGCGGCGGGGCGGACGGCGTTTCGACCTGCCGGGGGCGGTCACCGCGACCGGCGGCGCGACCCTCCTCGTCTTCGTACTCGTCCAGGCACCGGAGGCCGGCTGGACGTCGGGTCCGCTGCTCGCCGCCGCCGGCTCGCTGGCCCTGCTGGCATCGTTCGTGCTCATCGAGACGCGCACCCGCGACCCGCTCATGCCGCTCCGGCTGCTGCGCAACCGCGGCATGGCGGCCGGAGTGACGATCACCTTCCTGTTCACCTCGACGTTCGGCTCGATGCTGTACTTCCTGACCATCTACTTCCAGGAAGCCCGCGGATACGGCGCCTTGGAGACCGGGACCGCGTTCCTGCTGCCGATGGGCATCGTGCTCTGCGGCAACGCCCTGGCCGGAAAGCTCCTCACCCGCCTGGGAATGCGCACAACGCTGATCGTCGGCATGGCCACCGTCGCGTTCGGCACGGTGCTGCTCGGTCTCGCCATCGCGCCCGACACCGGCTACATCACCCTGATCCCCGGACTCGCCGTCTTCGCGGTCGGCGGCGGCGTCACCTTCACCTCGATGTTCGCCGCCGCCACCTCCGGCGTGCCCGGCGAGCAGCAGGGCATCGCATCCGGCATCGCGTCCACCGGCCAGCAGGTCGGCTCCGCCGTCGGCCTCGCCGTCCTGGTCGCCATCGCCAACGCCTCGCACGCGGCCGACCAGGCCGTTGAGGCCGCGGTGGCGGCGGGCGTGCGCAACGCCGCCTTCGCGGCGGCCGCGGGGATGGCGGCGATGCTCCTCGTCGCGCTCACCCTCAAGCCGGCACCGCGCACCGGCTGACACCTCCGACCTGGGTCGGCGAATCCGCCCGACGTCACACTCCCGGCGCCTGCCGGGAGTGTGGCTCGTCGATCTGCGGAGGTGTCGCTCATGGTCAGGCTCCCCGCTCCGAAAGGGCGGGCATGCCTTACGCCGGGCCTGGCACGTGCTGGAGCACGGTGGTGATCTGCCAGTCGACGCTGGAGTGGTCGATGGTGTCGTGCACGGGCGAACCCGACATCTCACCAGTGATGCCGGCCGCGCCCGAGCGGGCGTGCTCGGGGCTGTCGTAGGCCACGATGTCGATGATGCGGCCGTCCGCGGTCTCGACAATGCGGCGCCAAAGGAACCCGGGCCGGCGCTTCAGGTACTCGTTGATGTCATCGTTCGCCTTGACGAAGTCGGCGGACGTGAGACCGTCGGCCGGCCGCAGTGTGGTCACTTCCAACGTCTCGGTCATTTCTGCTCCTGGTCGCTGTTCGTGGCGGTGGCCTCGGAGTGTCGGCGCCGGACGATCGCGCTTCCGAGCGGCCTCGGTCATCGTGTGCCGCACGAACGCGCTCCAACATCGGTCAAATGACCGCATGTGCCGTCAGGACGGCAGGGGCGCCCAGTTCCGGGTGCGCGTCGTGCGCAGCGCCGAGCCCTGATCGGCGAAGACGGCTGCGAGCAACGGCCGGTCCCGGTTAGGTCATCCAACTGATGTTGAGGGTCCCCGCCGCACGAAGACTGGTCGCACCAACCGCACCAGCCAGGAGGGCACGTCATGACCAAGCTGAGCGTCGGCCGGGAGAACGGCCACGACATCGAGATCCACTTCGAGGACCACGGCAGCGGCCGGCCCGTCGTCCTCATCCACGGGTTCCCCCTCGACGGCCGGTCCTGGGACAAGCAGGAGCGCGTCCTGCTCGAGGCCGGGCACCGGGTCGTCTCCTACGACCGCCGGGGGTTCGGCGAGTCCAGCCGCACCACGGTCGGGTTCGACTACGACACCTTCGCCGACGACCTGCACGCGCTGCTCGAACACCTAGACCTGCGCGACGTCGTCCTGGTCGGGTTCTCCATGGGGACCGGCGAGGTCGTCCGGTACCTCGGCCGCCACGGCTCCGACCGGATCGGCAAGGTCGCGCTGCTGGCGACCGTCCCGCCGTACCTGCTCAAGGCCGACGACAACCCCGAGGGCGTGGACCGCGAGGTGTTCGAGGGCATCAAGGCCGCGATCGTCGCCGACCGCCCCGGCTACTTCAAGGACTTCCTCGACGACTTCTTCAACGTCGACATCCTCGGCGGGACCCGGATCAGCGAGCCCGCCTGGCAGGCCGCCTTCGCCATGGCGCTGCAGGCCGGGCCGTACGCCGTGCACGCGTGCGTGGACACCTGGCTCACCGACTTCCGCGCCGACCTCGCGGCGATCGACGTGCCGGCCCTGGTGGTCCACGGCGACTCCGACCGCATCCTGCCCTACGAGGCCACGGCCGCGCGCCTGCCGGCGCTCATCCCCGGACTGACGTTCGTCACCGTCAAGGACGGCCCGCACAACATCGCCTGGACCCACCCGGAGGTCGTCAACCCCGCCCTCCTCGACTTCATCAAGGCCTGACGGCCGCGGAGCCGCGACACCGAGGAGATCCGAACCATGAGCACATCGTCCCCGCCCGTCATGCGGGCCCAGATCCTGGCCGCCTTCGGCGAGCCGCTCCAGCTCGCCGAACTGCCGGTGCCCTCGCCGGGCCCCGGCGAGGTGCTGGTCCGGATCGCGGCGGCCGGCCTCAACCCCCTGGACACCAAGATCGCCGCGGGCGAGGCCGCGCACGCCCGGGTGCGCCCGCCGGCGGTCCTCGGGCTCGACGCCTCCGGCGTCGTCGCCGCCACCGGGCCGGGGGTGAGCGGCTTCGACGTCGGCGACGAGGTCTACGGGATGATCGGCGGCGTCGGCGGGGTGCAGGGGAGCCTGGCCGAGTACGCCGCGGTGGACGCCTCGCTGCTGGCGCGCAAGCCGGCCCGGTGGACGATGGAGGAGGCCGCCGCGGCGCCGCTGGCGGTCATCACCGCCTGGGAGGGGCTGGTCGACCGGGCCCGGGTGGGCGGCGGGGACACGGTCCTCGTCCACGGCGGCGCCGGCGGAGTGGGGCATCTGGCGGTCCAGCTCGCCGCGGCGAGGGGCGCGCGGGTGTGGGCGACCGGGCACGCCTTTCAGGCCGCGACCCTGCGCCGGCTCGGGGCGGTCCCGATCGACTTCGAAAGCTCCCCGGTCGAGGAGTACGTGCGCGAACACACGGGCGGCCTGGGCTTCGACATCGTCTTCGACACGCTGGGAGGCCCGAATCTGGACCGCTCGTTCACAGCGGTCAAGCGCTACACAGGTCATGTCGTCAGCAGCCTCGGCTGGGGCACCCACAGTCTGGCGCCGCTCTCCTTCCGCGGTGCGAGCTACTCCGGGGTGTTCACCCTCCTCCCCCTTCTGGAGGGTGAGGGCAGGGCCGCCCACGGACGGATACTCGCGTCGGCCGCCGCGCTCGCCTCCGAGGGCGCGCTGCGTCCGATCCTCCACGGAGACGGATACGGGTTGCAGGACGCGGACATCGCGCTGAAGGAGGTCGCCCAGGGCGTCCCTGCCGGCAAGGTCGTCGTCCGCCTCACCTAGCCGGAGAGCCGCCGCCGCGGGTCCGGGCCGTCGCCCGTGACGCGCGGCCGGCGGCGTGCCGACGAGCAGGAGACCGTTCCGAGGAGCATGCCGCCCGGCACTTCGAATACGCTGGTGGCGGTCAGGTTCCCGGTCTCTCGGCCCGCGCTCGAGCCGCATGCCGGGGCTGCGGCCCGACTACGCGGGGGTGCTCGTGGCCGACCACGAATCCGGCGGTGGCGCGGCCGAGCGCCTCATCGTGGGGCGGGCGCCGGAGACGGCGGCGCTCACCTCGTTCCTGCGCGCCGCCGTCCGCGAGGGCGGCGCGCAGCTCCTCACCGGCGACCCGGGCATGGGCAAGACCGAACTGCTCAACGCCGCCGCGCGGCAGGCCGAGTCGATGGGCGCCCGCGTCCTTCGGGCGTCCGGCTCCGAGTACGAGACCGGGCTGAGCTTCGCCGGGCTCCACCAGCTCATGCTGCCCGTCGTGGAGACCCTGCCGGAGCTGCCCGGGCACCACCGCGCCGCGCTGGCGACCACGCTGGGACTCGATCGCGGAGATCCTCCCAGCCGCCTGGCGCTGACCAGCGCGCTGCTGGACTGGCTGCGCCGCCTGTCCTCGACGGCGCCGCTGGTGCTGGTGGTCGACGATCTGCAGTGGGTCGACCGTCCGAGCGTCGTGGTCCTCAACCTGGTGGCCCGCCGGATCGGCGGTCTCCGGGTCGGCCTGCTGCTGTCGCAGCGCACGGGTCACGAGAGCTTCTTCGACCGCGCGTCGGTCCCGGAACTGGCCCTGCCGCCCCTGGGCGACGACGACGCCCTCAGCCTGCTGCGCCGCCGCCATCCGAACCTGCACTCGTCGGTCCGGCACCGCATCCTCGCCGACGCCGGGGGCAACCCGCTGGCCCTCATCGAACTGCCCCGCTCGCTGACCGCGGCGCAGGAGAGCGGAGCCGACTTCCTGCCGCCCACCCTGCCGCTCAGCGTCCGGCTGACGTGGCTTTTCGAGCGCCGGGTCTCGGCGCTGCCCGCGCCCACCCGGCGGCTGCTGCTGCTCGCCGCGCTCGGCGACGGGGAAGGCACGGGCCTGACGGAGGTCGTCGCCGGGTCCTCGGCCGACCTGGCCCCCGCCGAGGTGAGCGGGCTGGCCTCGGTGGACCGGCGGGCCAACCGGCTGCTCTTCGCGCATCCGCTCATCAGGTCCGCGGTCGTCGATCTGGCCACCGCGCCCGAGCGCAGGGCCGCCCACCAGCGGCTCGCCCGGCTGGCGGCGGGCCAGGACGTGCGGGCGCTGCACCTGGCCGAAGCGGCCCTCGGCCCCGACGACAGGGTCGCCCACCTGCTCGTCGAGGTCGCGGACGCCGCGCTCGAACGCGGTGACACGGTGCAGGCGGTGTCGCTGCTGCTGCGCGCCGCCGACCTGACCCTCGACCCGTCCGAGAAGGCCCGCAGCCTGGCCCAGGCCGCCTACATCGGGGCCAACTTCGCCGGCACGCTCGCGGGCGCCCGCGCGCTCCTGGAGCGGGCCCGGACGGCCGATCCGGGGGTGACGAGCACGTTGCAGGCGTCGAACGCCGCCGCGGCCCATCTGCTCAACAGCGAAGGCGACATCGACACCGCGCACAAGATGCTCGTCAGCGCGCTGGACCACGCGGACCCCGTCCCGGAGCACGCCTCCGAGCTGGAGGAGGCGCTGCGCACCCTCATGATGATCTGCACCTTCGGCGGCCGCCCGGAGCTGTGGAAGCCGTTCGACGAGGCGGTCGCCCGGCTGGCGCCGCTGCTCACCGCACCGTTCAGGCTCGCGGCGGCGACGTTCGGCGATCCCGTGCGGTCCGCGCCGGAGCAGTTGCGCGAACTGGACGCACTGGTCGCGGGCCTGGACGAGGAGACCAACGCGATCCTGGTCGTCACGGTCGCCCTCGCGGGCCAGTACGTCGACCGGGTCCCCCGCGCCGCGCTGGAACGCGCGGCGACCGAGGGCACGAGCGGAGGCGCCGTCGCGCTCGCCGTCCAAGCCCTGATCATGCTGGCGGTCGGCGCCTTCCTCGAAGGGCGCTGGGAGGAGGCGGGCGCCCTGGCCGACGAGGGCATCGCCCTCTGCCAGGAGCACGGCTACGAGATCCTGGTCTGGGGAGCGCAGAACCCGCGGATGCTGCTGGCCGCCGCCCGGGGCGACTTCGAGTACATCGCCCGTGCGCGCGCTCGGATGCACCAGTGGGCGATCCCGCGCAACGCCATGGCCGTGCGCACCTTCACGTCCAACATCGAGGGCTTGGCCGCACTCACCCAGGGACGCCACCAGGACGCGTACGAGCACTACACCTCGATCTGCCCGCTGGGCACGTTCCCGCCGCACGAGCAGGTCACGGTCTGGACGGTCATGGACGCCGTCGAGGCCGCCGTGCGCAGCGGCCACGGCGACGAGGCCCGCGCGCACGTCCGCGCCGCCGCGAAGGCCGACCTGGCCGGCATCTCGCCCCGGCTCCGCTTCCTGTGCGAAGCCTCCGCCGCGCTGGTGGCGGACGACGACTCCTATCCCGACCTGTTCGAGCCGCTCGTCTGCGACCCCGGGTCGGCGCGATGGCCGTTCCCGCTGGCCCGCCTCGAACTCGCCTACGGCGAGCGCCTCCGCAAGGACCGCGCGATGCGAGCCGCCCGTCCTCACCTGGAACGCGCGGGAAGGCTGTTCTCCGATCTCGGCGCGACACCGTGGGCCGAGCGAGCCGAGGCCGCGCTGCACGCCACCGGCCAGAAGCGGCGCCCGTCCGCCGCAGGACCGGGAGCGGCGCTCACACCCCAGGAACGGCAGATCGCCGAGCTGGCGGCGACCGGCATGACCAACCGGCAGATCGGCGAACTGCTGTCGCTGTCCCCCCGGACCGTCGGCGCCCACCTCTACCGGGTCTTCCCCAAACTAGGCATCGCCTCCCGCGCCGCCCTCCGCGACGCGCTGACCGACCTGAGCAACGGGCAAGCCTCTCCGTAGCGCTGGACGGCACGGCGCCGCCCGGCCTTCATCGAGTCGTTTGACCGATGTTCGCCACCGCTCCACCGCCGAGGCTGGTCTTCCCTGACCAGTCACACCGCGAGGAGTCCCGATGGACACCGCTTCCGAAGGCAAGATCGTTCTCATCACCGGCGCGAGCAGCGGCATCGGCGCGGCGACCGCCCGCCGGCTTGCGGCGGACGGCCACCACGTCGTGCTCGGCGCGCGGCGCCTCGACCGCCTCAAGACGCTCGCCGACGAGATCCGCACCGCCGGCGGCCGGTGCGACCACCGGGAGCTCGACGTGACGAGCCTCGACAGCGTCCGCGCCTTCGTCGAGGCCGCCCACGACCGGCACGGCCGCGTCGATGTGCTCGTCAACAACGCCGGCGTGATGGCACTGTCGAGGCTGGAGGCCCGGCGCATCGACGAGTGGAACCAGATGATCGACGTGAACCTGCGGGGCACCCTGCACGGGATCGCCGCCGTCCTCCCCCTCATGCGCGCCCGGGGCACCGGTCACATCGTCAACGTCGCCTCGACGTCCGCCCACCGGGTCGACCCCACGGCCGCGGTCTACTGCGCCACCAAGTACGCGGTGTGGGCGCTCTCGGAGGGGCTGCGGCAGGAAAGCCGGGACATCCGCGTGACCGTCGTGAGCCCCGGATTCACCCAGTCGGAACTCACCGACCGCGGCGGTGCCCCGGAGGCGCAGGCCGCCGCCCGGGCCGCCGCCGAACAACTCGCCATCCCGGCCTCCGCCATCGCCGACTCCATCGCGTACGCGATCGCCCAGCCGGCCGACGTCGACGTCAACGAACTCATCATCCGCCCCACCGCCCAAACCTGACCCGCACCGGGAACAACACGCCCTGCACCCCACCGGCTCGCCTGGAGACCGCCGGGGTGGGCGTCACCGGTTTGTAAGGAGCATCAGGCGGTTGCGTCGTTAGCGTGGCCTGCATGAAGAAGTTGATCGTGGTCGGGATCGTGTTGCTCCTGGCCGGGTGCGGGGGCGGCGGGGCTACGGGCGCCGCGGAGCCGGGCGGTTCGGCGGCCGGGAGCCCGTCCGCGGCGGCGTCCGGCGCGGCGGGCGAGCGCGCTCCCGCGCCGTTGCGCTTCCAGGGCGAGACGCTGGACGGCAAGCCGTTCGACGGCGCGAGCCTGGCGGGCAGGCCGGCGGTGTTCTGGTTCTGGGCGCCCTGGTGCCCGAACTGCCTCGCCGAGGGCCCGGACGTCGCCGAGGCCGCCGCGAAGTACGGGGACAAGGTCTCCTTCGTCGGCATCGGCGGCCTGGAGAAGGACGCGGGCAAGCTGAAGGGGTTCGTCTCGCGCACGGGCACCCGGGACCTCGTCCAGCTGGACGACCGCACCGGCAAGCTGTACTCCCACTTCGGGGTGACCACGCAGTCGTCGTACGTGTTCATGGCACCCGACGGGACGAAGAGCAAGGCCTCCGGCCCGCTCGACGGCGCCGCGCTGCGCCGGCACGTCGACGCGCTCCTCGGCTGATCCGTGCAGAGGGAGATCTCGCTCGCGCTGGCCGCCGGGTCGGTGGCGGCGTTCAACCCGTGCGGCTTCGCGCTGCTGCCGTCCTACCTGACGCTGCTGGTCGCGGCGCCCGGCGCGGGCGGCGTCCGGCGGGCGCTTCGGCTGTCGGTCGCGATGACCGCGGGGTTCGTCACCGTGTTCGGCGCGTTCGGGCTGCTGATATCGGTGGCCGCGACCTCGATCCAGCAGTACCTGCCCTGGTTCACCATCGTCGTGGGCGTGGCCCTGGTCGCGCTGGGCGCATGGCTCGCGGCCGGGCGGGAGCTCCTGCTCCGGCTGCCGCGGCTCCGCGTGGGCGGGCTGTCGGGGTCCCTCGCGGGGCTCTACGGGTACGGCGTCTCCTACGCCGTCGCCTCGCTGTCGTGCACCATCGCACCGTTCCTGGCCGTCACCGGGCTGGTGTCCGGCGGGACCGGGGCGGTCGCGGGGCTGGCGGCGTTCGCCGCCTACGGCGTCGGCATGGGACTGGTCGTGGGCCTGCTGTCGATGCTGGTGGCGCTGGCGCGCGACGCCGCCGTGGCGCGCACCCGCCGGATCCTGCCGCACGTCTCGCGCGCAAGCGGTGTCCTTCTGGTGGTGGCGGGACTCTACGTCGCCTACTACGGCTGGTACGAGGCGCGGGTCCTCACGGGCGCCCCGGCCCGCTCCTCCGTCGTCGGCGCCGCCGCCGAGATCCAGGGCGCGCTGTCGGACTGGGTGGACCGGCTCGGGATCTGGTGGATCGCCGCGGCCTTCGCCGCCCTCACGGCCGGGACCGCGGCGGCGCGCATGCTGCGGCGCCACCGGACGGCCGGGCCGGCCGCGGAGACGGAGCCGGCGGGCCGTCCGGGCTGAGTCACGGGGTCCGGGGGCCCGGCGCGGCGGCGGCGCGCGCGAGGTGCTCCGCGGCCGCGTCCGGGCGGCCGAGCCGCTCGGCGAGCTTCGCCAGGACGGCGTGGTTGGAGCCGGCGCAGGCCAGGGCCGAGCCGACGACCTGGAGCCGGTCCCGGTACGGGTGCAGCAGCCGGTACATGGCCGCCGGGTCGGGGGTCCCGAGGACGGCGGCGATCTCCCCGAGCTGGCCGTGCTCGAAGTCCGAGGCCCAGGTCCGCTCGCGGGGCACCCGGTCGAGGCCCCAGCGGCGGAGCAGCCGCTCGGCGCGCTCCCGCTCGCCCGCGTCCAGCAGCGCCAGGACGGCGGTGGGGCGCAGCGCCGTGTTCTCCGCGTGCGGCGCCGCGGCGAGGAGTTCGTCCAGCCGGCCGGGGACCCGCCCCCTCGTCCGGTCCAGGACGGTGAGCTGCATGAGGCGGGCCCACTGCGCGCCCCACACGCTGGTGCGGCGGTGCTGCCGGTACGCCTGCTCGATCAGTTCGAGGGCCGTGTCTCCGTCGCCGCGGAAGATCGCGTACCCGGCCTCCTGGTAGGTGTGCTGGAGCTCCAGCTCGGGGATGCCGAGGCTCTGCACCATGCGCCCGGACCATTCCAGGCCGTCCTCGTACTCGGCGATCCGGCCGAACTTCAGGTGCACCGAGAGCAGGTGCATGCGCGCGATCACCTCAGTGTCGGCCGGCAGCCCGGCGCCCGCGAGCGCGAGCGACTCCTCCAGCGCCGCGATCCTGGCGGGCTCGCGCTCCGGGACCCAGGAGGCGATGACGTAGTTGTTCAGCGTCCGGCCGCGCAGCACCGGGTCGCCGATCCGCCGGGCGATCTCCACCGCCTCCTCGGCCAGCCGCTCCCCCTCCGGGCGCTCGGGGCCGTAGTACAGCTCGACGGCCAGGGTGCCCAGCAGCTCCGCCCGCCGGCGCGGGTCGCGCGTCTCGGCGATCAGTTCCCGCAGCAGCGCGACGAAGCCGGGGTCGACGGTGCCGTAGGCGCGCCAGTTCCACAGCGTCACCCCGCCCAGGATCGACACGGCGTCGGCGAGCCGCTCCCGGTCCCCGGCCCGCCTGGCGATCTCCACCGCCTCGTCCAGCACCGCGTCGGCGCCGCGCACGTCGCCCGAGAGGCGCAGCTCCTCGACGAGGGTGATCAGGGTCCGGTAGCGGCGGTCCTCCCCGCGCCCGCCCGGCGGCAGCACCGCCAGGGCCCGCTCGCGGTGCCGGGCCGCCTGGTCGAAGGCGAGCCGCCTGCGGGCCTCGTCGGCGGCGCGGGAGCAGGTGCGGAAGGCGGGCTCGGACGCGGTGCCGCCCGCGGCGTGGAAGCGGTGCCGCGCCAGGTCGTCCAGGCGGCCGTCTCCTCCGTGGACGGCCTCGATGGCGTCGGCGAGGAGCGCGTGCAGCTGCGTCCGCTCGCCGGGGGCCAGCCGCGCCGCCAGCGCGTCCCGGGAGATGTCGTGGACGAACCGCCACTTCCACGTCTCCTCGTCGTGCCGGAGCAGCCCGCTCTCCAGCGCCGGTTCCAGCGCGGTCACCACCTGCGCCGGTTCCATCCGGACGGCGTGGGCGAGGATCCCGACGTCGATCTCGGCGCCCGCGAGCGCCGCCAGCCGCACCAGGACGCGGGTGCGCTCGGGCAGCCGCTCGAACCGGCGTTCCACGACGTCCCGGACGGTGGCGGGCACCTGCGACCGGGAGCGCCCGTCCGCGTCGTCGTGGAACCGGAGCAGCTCGGCGAGGAAGAACGGGTTCCCGCCGGTGCGCTCCCGCACCGCCGCCGCGTCCGGCAGCCCCTCGCCGTGCCCGCCGAGCAGGGTCTCGATCTCGGTGACGGAGAGCCCGGACAGCGGGAGCCGGTGGACGGCGCGCTCGCGTCCCAGCAGGGCGAGCGTGTCCTCCAGCGCCGCCGGGTCGAGCGCGTCGGTGGACCTGCACGTCGCCACGACGCCGCACGGCAGGCCCCGCAGGCGCCCGATGAGCAGCCGCAGCGCCTGCAGCGATCCCGCGTCGGCCCATTGCAGGTCGTCCAGGACGAGCAGCAGCGGACCGGTGCGGGCGGCTTCGACGACGGCGCGGGCGATGGCCTCCAGCAGGCGGAAGCGCTCGATCGCGAGGTCCTGGGTCCGGGTGGCCGCGCGGCCTCCCGCGAGGCCGGCCGGACGGTCCTCCGCCCCGGCCGCGAAGGCGGGCCGTTCCACGCCCAGTTCCTGGAGCACCTGTTCCCAGAGCCAGAAGGGCGGGGCTCCGAGGTCCTCGACCGCCCGCGCCCACACCACGTTCATGTGCCGCTCGCGGGCGAGCCGCGCGGCGGCCTCGGCGAGCGTGGTCTTGCCGATCCCCGCCTCGCCTTCGAGCAGCACCATCGTCCCGGTGCCCCGGAGGGCCGCCTCGATCCCGGCCCGCAGCTCGGCGAGCTCGCGTTCGCGTCCGACGAGCCCCGGCACGGCACCCGCGGCCTGCGGCGCCGCCGGCTCGACGTCGGCGCCGGCCGTCTGCTCGGTGCTTCCGAACGGCACGGGCTGCGGGACGGCCGGCGGGGTCCGCGCCTCCAGTACGGAGGCGGCCTCCAGGACGGAGGCGGCCCTCTGGACGGGGGCCGCGGTGGCGACCTCGCCGAGTGAGGGGTCGCGGCGCAGGATCGCGCTCTGCAGGTCGGCCAGTTCGGGCCCCGGGACCAGCCCGAGTTCCTCGTCCAGCAGCCGGCGGCAGTCCTGGTACGCCTTGAGCGCGTCGGCCTGCCTGCCGTCGCGGTAGGCGGCGAGCATGAGCCGCGCCCAGTACCGCTCCCGGAGCGGCTCCTCGCGGACGAGCGCCTCGGCGGCCGCGGCGGCCATGTCCGGGCGGCCGCATCCGAGCAGCGCGGCGGCCCTGCAGTCGAGCGCGCGGAGCCGCAGCTCCGCCATGGCCTCGGCGTGCCCGGCCAGGTCGGGGTCCTCCGTGACGTCGGCGAAGGGACGGCCGCGCCACAGCGCCAGGGCGCGGTCGACGGCCTCCAGTGCGGCGGGGTGGGCGGCCCGCTCCACCAGCCGCTCGCCGTCCGCTACCAGGGCGGCGAACAGTTCGGTGTCGACCTCGCCGTCCGCCGCGCTCAGCAGATACCCGGGCGGACGGGTCACGATCGCGCCCGTGCCCGCGCGGGCCTTGCGGGACGGGTCGAGCAGCCGCCGCGCCTGGGAGACGTAGACCTGGAGCGTCCCGACCGCGGAGGCCGGGGGCTCACCCGACCACAGCCGGTCGATCAGCCGGTCGACCGAAACGACCCGGTTGGCGTCCGCGATCAGCAGCGTCAGCAGCGCGCGCAGCTTGCCCGATCCCACGACGACGGGCGCGCCCGCCGCGTCGGTCACCTCCAGCGGCCCGAGGACCCGGAACCGCGGCGGCCCGGTGGCAGCGCCGGCCCCCCGCTCGAAATCGCCTTCCACCCGCCCCCGCCGTGGTGCCCCGTGTCCCCTCCGCCGGCCGCCCGGCCGCCGCTTAAGGACGGCTTGTGTCCGGCCTAAACCGCACCGAACAGGCCAAATGTAACCCACCCGAAAGGGTGCCCCAAGTGCCGCCTGCGAGAACAGATGCGCCGCCCGCCGCTCGGCACCGCCGAGAAGATCCCGAACAGGAGAGATCACTGTGACCACCATGTCCCTCCCGGACCTCGACGGCCTTCGCGAGCAGGTCTTCGGCCCGGTCCTCACCCCCGGCCACCCCGGCCTCGACCGGGAGGTCGCGCCGTTCAACCTGACGGTCCGGCACCGCCCCGCCGTCGTCGTCGGCGCGACGGGCGCGGCCGACGTGGCGGCGGCCGTCGGGTTCGCCCGGCGGTACGGGCTGCCCGTCGCCGTCCACGCCACCGGGCACGGCTCGGTCGCCCCCGTGGAGGGGGCGCTCGTCGTCAACACCAGCCGCATGCGCGCCGTCGCCGTCGACTCGGCCGCCGGGACCGCCCGGGTCGAGGCGGGCGCCACCTGGGGCGAGGTGATCGAGGCCGCCGCGCCGTTCGGGCTCGCCCCGCTCTGCGGCTCGGCGCCCGCCGTCGGCGCCGTCGGCTACACGCTCGGCGGCGGCCTGGGACCGATCGCGCGGACCTACGGCTTCGCCGCCGACCACGTCCGGTCCCTGGAGGTGGTGACCGCCGACGGCCGCAAGCGGATCGCGGACGCGGACACCGAGCCGGACCTGTTCTGGGCCCTGCGCGGCGGCAAGGGCGACTTCGGCGTCGTCACCGCCATGACCATCGACCTCTTCCCGGTCGCGAGCCTGTACGGCGGGGGGATCTTCTACGCCGGCGAGGACGCGTCGTGGGTCCTGCACGCCTACCGCGAGTGGTCCCGCGACCTGCCCGAGTCGACCACCACGTCCGTCGCGCTGCTCCGGCTGCCGCCCGTGGACGAGCTGCCGCCGCCGCTGCGCGGCCGGTTCGTCGTCCACCTGCGCGTCGCCCACGTCGGCGACCAGGCCGAGGGCGAGCGGCTGCTCGCGCCGATGCGGTCGGTCGCCCCGGCGATCATCGACACGGTCGCCGTGATGCCGTACACGGCCATCGGCTCCATCCACAACGACCCGACCGACCCGATGCCCGTGTGGGAGCGGGGCGCGCTGTTCCGCGAGCTGACCGTGGAGGCGGTCCAGGCGCTGCTGGAGGCGGCCGGACCGGGCGCCGAGTTCCCGCCCCACATGGTCGAGGTGCGCCACCTCGGCGGCGCGGTGGCCCGCGCGCCGCGCGTCCCCAACGCGGTCGGCGGGCGGGGGGCGGCGTACTCGCTGCTCGTGCTCGCCCCGCCGCCCCCGCAGGACATGGCGGCCCTGGTGCGGCCGCTCGGCGAACGCGTCATCGACGCCGTCCGCCCGTGGACGACCGGCGGCGCGCTCCTCAACTTCCAGGGCGCGGCCACGGCCCCCGAGCAGGTCGCGACCGTCTGGGCGGCCGACGTCCACCGGCGCCTCACGGAGCTGAAGGCCGTCTACGACCCGACCGGGATGTTCAGGTTCGGCCACTCCCTCGGCGTCCCGGACTCCGCCCTCGGTTAACGAGCGGCGATCGTCCTGGAGGAGCCGCCCGGCTCCTCCAGGACGCAGTGCCCGCCCGTGCAGAACGCCTCTCGGCGCGGGCGGAGCGCGCGTCGTCGAGCGCCGTTCGGGCTACCGGGGGCTGCTGTACGGTTGAGCGCCATGATCGCCGGAGGTATTCCTCCACTGCTACGGGGACGACTGCGAGCGTCCTTTGGTAATGCACTGGGACGGCTCGGCATGGTCCCGGGTTCAGGTGCCGCTCAGAATCGGCGAACTCCACGGAGTCGCGGCCGTCGGCAAGGACCGGAACGACGTGTGGGTCAGCGGAGTCGACCTCGACCACAGGAACCAGATGCTTTTCCTGCACCACGACGGGAAAGCATGGACTCGCGAATACGGCCCGCAGTTGATGACCGACGCCTCCGCGGAGGACGACCTCAATCGCGTCAACCGGTCCGACCTCGCCCCCGTGCCCGGGACGAGCACTCTGTGGGCGGTCGGTTCGGTAGGTGCCGGAACCGACGACGGCGATCCGGAGGAGTCCTTCGTCCTCCGCCGCGAAGGCCCCTGACCTCCCGTGTTCAGGCGCCTATGCCGCCCGTGCAGGCGGCGGCGACGTAGCCCTTGCGGCCCTTGTAGTTGACCACCAGCCACTGGTTGTCCTTGGGCTCCCCGGCCGAGCACCGGTAGGTGCCCCCCTCGACCTGCGGGCAATTGGCCCCGTGCTTCCAGCCGATAAGCTTTTTGCCATGATACTGGACGATAACGCCGGCACTGGTTCTGGGCGCCTTGCGGACGCGGAACGTGTAGCCGCGCCTCTTGTCCGAGTGGACGTAGCACTTGACCTCTTGGGCGTCGTTACCGGCGACCGGGATCGAATGCGCCGTTGCGGCTTCCGGAGACGCGTGGACTTCCGCGTCGGCTGCATTGGCCGCCCCCGCGAGAGTCAGAGCCGCGACCCCCGTTACTAGCAATGCTCGCCTCATGGGGCCAATGTAGAACCGGGTCCGGCCGCGGGTCAATCATGTCGCGATCTTCAAAGAGAAAGTCGCGGTCAAATTGCTCGCAATTCGCCCGAAAGATGCGATTACGCATATCCGCGGCGCTCGGCCGGGCCGCGCTCGGGACCGGGAGCGGCCGGCGCTCACAGGGTTCTCTCATCGAAACGTGCTTTGATGGGCGCGTCATGCCTGGTCAGAAGATTCTCGTCGTCGACGACGAACCGAACATCGCGGACGTCCTGGCGACCGCGCTGGCCTTCCACGGGTTCGAGGTGACCACCGCGTCCACGGGCGCCGGGGCCATCGAACGGGCGGAGGCCGAGCACCCCCACCTCATCGTGCTGGACCTGATGCTGCCCGACATCGACGGCCTGGAGGTGTGCCGGACGCTGCGCGGCCGGGGCCACCGGTTCGGGATCGTCTTCCTGACCGCGCGCGACGGCCGGGCCGACAAGGTGTCAGGGCTGACCTACGGCGGCGACGACTACGTGACGAAGCCGTTCGCGCTGGACGAGCTGCTCGCGCGCGTGCGGGCCGTGCTGCGGCGGGTCGCCCCCGAGGACTCGCCTCCCGGGGCCGTCCTGAAAGTGGCCGACGTGGAGCTGGACGAGGACCTGTGCGAGGTGCGCCGCGGCGGCGCCCAGGTCCGCCTGTCCCCGACCGAGTTCAAGCTGCTGCGCTACCTCATGGGCAACCCGGGGCGGGTGCTGTCGCGCGCCCAGATCCTCGACGCGGTCTGGGACTACGACTTCGGCGGCACCTCCAACGTCGTCGACACCTACGTCGGCTACCTCCGCAAGAAGCTCGATCCGCTGGGCCCGCCGCTGATCCACACGCAGCGTGGGTTCGGGTACGTCCTGCGCGAGGGCGGGGCGGGCGGCAGGTGACGCTGCGGACGCGGCTGCTGATCGGGATCGTCGTGCTCACCGCCGGCGCGCTGGTGGTCGCGGGGGCCACCAGCACGCTGGCGCTGCGCTCGTACCTGGTCGGCAGGGTCGACGGCCAGTTGCGCGCGGCCGCGATCGTGGCCCGGCAGAACGCGGTGGTCCGGTACGGGTCCCGCGACGAACTGCGCACGGCGGTGGCGCCCACCGAGTACGTCGTGGAGATCCGCCGCGAGAACGGCACGATCAGCGGGATCGGGGGGCCGCCCGAGCTGGCCCCCGGGGTGCTGAGCGAACGGGCGCCTCCGGCCCCGGCCGCCGGCACCTCCGCCCCGGCCGACGTCGACGCCGGGCGCGCGGGCCGGTTCCGCGTGGTGTCCTTCACGACGCCGAACGGCCGCGCCACGGCGGTCATCGGCCTGCCGCTGCGGCCGGTCGGGGAGACCGTGCGGCGGCTGCTGCTGATCGAGGCGCTGGCCGGGCTGGCGGTGCTGGCGCTGCTGGCCGGCGCGGCCCGGCTGGTCATCCGTCGCGGGCTGCGGCCACTGGAGACGATCACCGAGACCGCGGGCGCGATCGCCGACGGCGACCTGGATCGCCGGGTGCCGGTCTCCTCGCCGCGCACCGAGGCCGGGCGGCTGTCGATCGCGGTGAACGGCATGCTGGCGCGCATCCAGACCGCGATCGAGGCCCGCGCCCGCTCGGAGGAGCGGCTGCGGGAGTTCGTCGCCGACGCCTCCCACGAGCTGCGCACCCCGCTGACCTCGGTGCGCGGCTACCTGCAGATGCTGCGGCACGGCGTGGTGACGCTGGCCGACCGGCCGGACGCGGTGCGGCGCGCCGACGACGAGGCCGCCCGGATGTCCAAGATCGTCGACGATCTGCTGTACCTGGCCCGGCTGGACCAGGAGCCGATCCCGCGCCCCGGGCCGGTGGACCTCGCGGCGGTCGCCGCCGACTCCGTCTCCGACGCCCTCGCCGTCGAGCCCGACCGGCCGATCACGCTGCGCGCGCCGGAGTCCTGCGAGATCACCGGCGACGAGGACGCGCTGCGGCAGGTGCTGGCCAACCTGCTCGGCAACGCCCGCGCCCACACTCCGCCGGGGACGCCCGTGACGGTGCGGGTGCTGGCGGAGGCCGGGACGGCGGTGGTCGAGGTGTCCGACGAGGGGCCGGGCATGCCGCCGGAGGCGGTGGCGCGGGCGTTCGACCGCTTCTACCGGGGCGCGGGAGCCCGCGGCGGGGCGTCCGGCAGCGGTCTCGGGCTGCCGATCGTCGCCGCCATCGCCCGGTCGCACGGCGGGTCGGCCGGGATCGAGAGCACCCGCGGAAAGGGCACCACGGTCCGGGTCCGGCTGCCCTCCCACGGACCTCTGAACGATCTCTCATCGTCCTGACGACGGGCTCTGAGATCCGGCTGGTCGGGTGGGGCCATGATTCCCAGACCCTCTCGCCGGACGGCCGTCGTGGCGGCCGTCGCCGTCCTGCCGCTGGCCCTGGCGTGCACCGCCGACCGGCTCGCCGCCGACCGGGCCGCGGACCGGCTGGCCGGCCGGGCCGGCTGCTACCTGCACACCTCCGACCGGCCGCAGGTCGTGCTCGGCGGCTTCCCGTTCCTGCCGCAGGGGCTCTCCGGCCATCTCGACGACGTCCGGATATCCGCGCGGAACGTCCGGCGCGGCGAGCTGACCGTCAGCAGCCTGGACGCCCGCCTGCGCGGAGTGCGCCAGGCGTCGGGCGGCAAGGCCGCCGTCGAGCGGGTCACCGCCGACGCGGTCGTCTCCTTCTCGTCGCTGAACTCCATGCTGGCCGGCAAGGGCGGGGACGGCGACGCGCCCCGCGTCCAGGGGCTCGGCTACGACAACGGCATGCTGGCGGTCGAGACGCGGGTCGCGCGGGCGGGCATGGAGCTGCCGGTCACCGTGCTCGCAGAGCCGAGCCTGAGCGGCCGCAGCCTGGACTTCCGGCCCCGCTACGTCAAGGTGCTCGGCCGCCTGGTGCCCGCCGAGCAGCTCATGAAGCGCCTGCCCAAGCAGCCCGACCTGGGCCGGGAGCTGCCGGAGCTGCCGGCCGGGCTGCGCTACTCCTCGGCCGAGGTGACCGGTGACGGGGTGCGGATCGGCATGACCGCCGACGACGTCAGCCTCACCGCCGGCGGGAAGGGCAAGGAGGGCCGCGCGTGCTGAGGCTCGTGGCCGCGATGTGCGCCCGCCGCCCCTGGACGGTGATCGCCGTCTGGCTCGTCCTGATCGGGGCCGTCGCGGCGGCCGTGCTGGTCTTCGGGCGGCCCACCGAGAACTCCCTGTCCCTTCCCGGCAGCGACGCCCAGCGGGCGGCCGACGTCCAGGCGAAGGCCTTCCCGGGCGAGGCCGACGACGCGTCCGGGACGCTGGTGCTGCACGCCGCCGCCGGAACGCTGGAGGACCCCGCCCGCCGCGACGCGATGGCGCGGGCCGCCGAGCGGATCGAGGCCGTCCCGCACGTGCGGAAGGCGACCCCGGCCTCGCGGCAGGCCGGCACCGTCTCCGCCGACGGCCGCACCGGCTACCTGACCATCGCGCTCGACGTGCGGGCCCGCGACGTGGACCGCGCCCTGGTCCGCCGGATCGAGGACGCCGCCGCCCCGCTGGACGCGGCCGGCGTCGAGACGGTGCCCGGCGGGCGGCTGGCGGAGGCCGCCGAACGGTCGGGCGGCGCCGCCCGGGAGGCCGGCGGCCTGGTGGTGGCGGTCGTGGTGCTGCTGGCGGCGCTGGGCGGCGCCGTCGCGGCCGGGCTGCCGATCGCGATGGCCCTGGCCGGGCTGGTCTGCGGGGTCGGGGCCGTCGGGCTGCTCGGGCACGCCACGGCGATACCGCCGGTCGCGGCCACCCTCGCCACGATGATCGGGCTGGGGGTCGGCATCGACTACTCCCTGTTCGTGCTCAGCCGCTACCGGACACTGCTCGCGCGGGGATCGGCGGTCCCGGAGGCGGTGCGCGCGGCCGTCACCTCCTCCGGCGCGTCGGTGGTCTTCGCCGGGGCCACCGTGGTGATCGCGCTCAGCGGGCTGCTGCTCGGCGGCGTGCCGGTGCTGCGCACCCTGGCGTGGACGTCGGCGCTCGTCGTGGCCGTCGCCGTGGCCGTCGCGGTGACGCTGCTGCCGGCGGTGCTGCGGGTGCTGGGCGGGCGGATCGACGCGCTGCGGGTGCGCCGCGGGCGGGGCGGCTCGCACGCGCCGTCGGCGGTGTGGGAGCGGCTCGGCGGACGGGTGACCGCGCGCCCCTGGCGGGTGCTGATCGGCGCGGCGGCCCTGCTGGCCGTCCTGACCGCGCCGGTCACCGCCATGACGCTGGGCCAGGTCGACGCGGGCTCCGACCCGGCCGGCAGCGCGCCGCGGCGCTCCTACGAGCTGATGGCGGAGGGCTTCGGGCCGGGCTCCAACGGACCGCTCACCGTGGTCGCGGTGCCCGCCACCAAGGCCGCCGGCCCGGACGACGCCAGGATCACCGGGCTCGCCGACTCGATCCGCCGCACCGCGGGGGTCGCCGCGGTCTCCGCGCCGAGGCTCGGCGCGGACGGGACGGCGGCGGTCCTTCGCATCACCCCGGACACGGCGCCCGCCGACCCGGCGACGGCCGATCTCGTCCGGAGGATCAGGGCGCTGCCCGCCGCGGGCGCCGAGGTCCATGTGGGCGGGCCGGTCGCCGCGCACGCCGACCTCGCCGACCGGGCCGGCTCCCGGATGCCGCTGATCATCGGGGTCGTGCTGGCGCTGTGCGCGGCGGTGCTGCTGCCGGCCTTCCGCGCCCCGGTCGTGGCGGTCAAGGCCGCCGTGATGAACCTGATCTCGATCGGCGCCGCCTACGGAGCGCTGACCGCCGTCTTCACCTGGGGCTGGGGGGTGGAGCTGCTCGGCCTGGACGGGCCGGTGCCCATCGAGGGCTACGTCCCGATGATGCTGTTCGCGGTGCTCTTCGGCCTGTCGATGGACTACGAGGTGTTCCTGCTGACGGCCGTCCGGGAGGAGTGGCTGCGGCACGGGGACGACCGCCGCGCGGTCTCCGGCGGGCTGGCCGCCACCGGCCGGATCATCAGCGCGGCGGCGCTCATCATGGTCGGCGTGTTCGCCGGGTTCCTGCCGCACCACGACCCGGTGATCAAGATGTTCGGGCTGGGCATGGCCGTCGCGGTGGCCGTGGACGCCACAGTGGTGCGCGGGCTCCTGGTGCCCTCGGCCATGGTCCTGCTGGGCCGCGCCAACTGGTGGCTGCCCGGGTGGCTGGACCGGGTGCTCCCGCAATCCGGCATCGGCTCCCATGCCCCGCCCCCGCCCGTGGCGGACGCCCCGCCGCCGGCGGCGGGGCGGCGCGAGTCAGGCGACCGTCCCCGGACCGCCGGCCTGCCCTGAGCGGTCCGGCCCGTCACCGCCTCTCCCCCGCCTCACCGGGCAGGCCGGGGAGGCGGTGGCGCAGCAGCTTGCCGGTGGCGTTGCGGGGCAGTCCGGCGACGAGAAGCACGTCCCGGGGCACCTTGTGGCGGGCCAGGTTGGCCTTGACGTGGGCGCGCACGTCCGCGCCGGTCAGCCCGGCGCCGTCGCGGGGCACCACGTAGGCGCGCAGCCGCTGCCCGAACTCGGCGTCGGGGACGCCGACGACGGCGGCCTCCACGATGCCGGGGTGCGCGGCGAGCAGGTCCTCGACCTCACCGGGGTAGACGTTCTCCCCGCCCGAGACGATCATGTCGTCGGCGCGGCCGTCCACGAACAGCCGCCCGGCGGCGTCGAAGTGGCCGACGTCCCCGGTGTCGAGCAGCCCGTCGCGCGTCTCCCGGCTCCGGCCGTCGGTGTAGCCGGCGAAGCCGAGGCCGCTGCCCACGAAGATCCGGCCGCGCTCCCCCGGGCGGGCGACCGGCCCCCGCTCGCCGTACAGCCGGACCCGGCATCCGTGCGGCGGGCGGCCGACGGTCCCCGGGGCGGCCCGCCAGTCGGCCGGGGTCGCCACGGTGGCGACGGCGACCTCGGTCGAGCCGTACAGGTTGTAGAGGACCTCGCCGAACGCCGCCATCGCCCGGTCGCCCAAATCCGGCGGCAGCGCCGAGCCGGCCACGAACACGATCCGCAGCGCGGACAGGTCGTGCCTGGACCGCGGATCCGGGCCGAGGTCGAGGATGCGCCGCAGCATGGTCGGCACCAGGATCACGGCGCTGCACCGGTGCCGCTCCAGGGCGCGGAGGGCGGCCTCGGCGTCGAAGCGGCGGCTGACGACGGCGGTGGACCCGAAGGCGAACGCGACCATCAGGTGCGCGAACCCGGTGCCGTGGAAGAGCGGGGCCGCGATGAGGGTCGACTCGCCTACGCGCAGCGGCACGCGGTCGAGCAGCTGCGCGATCACCAGCGGCGAGCCGACCCGGCGCGGCGCGCCCTTCGGAGCGCCGGTCGTGCCGCTGGTCAGCAGGACGACGCCGCCGGTCCGGGCGGGCGGGCGCAGCGTCCGTGCGGGAGCCTGGGCGATCAACGACTCCAGTGCGGGAGGCGCCTGCCGCCCGCCGGTTCCCCGCTCTCCGTCCGTCCAGGCCGTGAAGCGGCGGACGGACGGCGGGACGGACGCGGCGGCGGTGCCGAACTCGTCGTCGTGGACGAGGACCGTCAGCCCTTCGCCCTTCGCGACCTGGGCGACCTGCGGTCCGGCGAGCCCCGTGTTGACCAGTACCAGCCGGGCGCCCAGCTTCGCGGCGGCCAGGGCCGCGTCCACCAGCCCCCGGTGGTCGCGGCACAGCACGCCGACCACGTCGCGGGGACCGATCCCCAGGTCCGTCCAGGCGCCCGCCAGCAGGTCGGAGCGCCGGTCGAGGTCGGCGAACGTCAGCGGCCCGAGGTCGTCGACCAGTCCGGTCCGGTGCGGGGTGCGAGCCGCGGCGATGCGGATCGCCCCGGCGACCGGCCCCCAGCGGCGCACGTCCCGCCAGGCGGCGGGCAGCCCGCCGAGCGCCGGCAGGCTGATCATTCCGGCCCGGTGCAGTACCCGGAGGGCGTGCGCGCCGTCCAGTGCGGCGGAGATGCCGAGCATCGCGTCCGTCTCCTCTCCAAGCGGCGGGGGGCGTCCAGCGGTGCGGGGGGCGCCGCGGGGCACGCCCGCGGCGCCCCAGGGTCACGCGGCGAGAGCGCCGAGCTTGGCCAGCGACTCCTCGGTGTTCTTGGCGGCCTCCTTCTGGACCGACATCCCGAGGGGGCCCGCGAGCATGCCGCCGCTGAACTCCATATCGCAGGTGACGGTCGACCCGGTGCCGGACGCCTCGACGGTGAAGGCGGTCCGCAGGGTGATGCCCATCGGTCCCTTGCCCGACATCTCCAGCCGGTTCGGCGCGTCGGCCGTCTCGACCGTCCACTCGACGTCGCCGGGCATGCCCATGATCTTCACGCCCTGCTTGAAGGCGGCCCCGGCGCTCGCCGCCGCGGGCGGCTCGGTGACGAACTTCTCGTGCATCGCGAACCACTCGGGCATGCGGGGCAGCTCCGCGAGCACCTCCCAGATCCGCTCGGGGGCGGGGGCGAGGTCGGCGCTGATGGTCGCCTTCGGCATCGTGCTCTCCTTCCAGGGCGGCGGCGCCGCCCGCTGTTACATTCAGTTCGGCCTGTTTGTTTCTGGGTTAGACTCCGGCGCATGCCCGCGCCGACCGGAAGACCCGCCCGCACCCACCGCACCCAGGAGGAGCGCACCGCCGCCACGCGCCGGGCGCTGCTGGACGCGACGGTCGACTGCCTGGTCGAGTACGGCTACCACGGCACCACCACGACCCGGGTGGTGGAGCGGGCCGGCGTCTCGCGAGGCGCCCAGGTCCACCACTTCCCGACCAAGAACGACCTCGTCATCGGCGCCGTCCGGCATCTGGCGGCCAAGCGGACCGAGCAGCTGCGGGAGCGGCGGGGCGCGGGCCGGCTGCCCGGCGGCGACGACTGGGCGGGCGAACTCCTGGACGTCCTGTGGGAGGCCCATCAGGGGGCGCTGTTCGAGGCGTCCATGGAGCTGTGGAACGCCGCCCGCACCGACCCGGACCTGCGCGAGCACGTCTCCGCGCTGGAGCGCATGGTCCTCGACAGCGTCGCCGAGCTGGGCGGCATGCTGGGCCGCGACGCCGCCGACCCCGGGTTCCGCGGCGACCTCTACCTCGTCCTCGACGCGATCCGCGGCCTGCGGATGCTGGACTTCGTCAACCCGGGCCCGCCGGAGCGGGCCGCCGCGCGCTGGGCCCATGCCAAGGAGCGGCTCCGCCTGATCACCGACCGGTGGGCTGGGGACGCCGGTCATCCGGAGCCCCCGTCCCCGTAGCGGCGGTCGTAGGCGGCGCGCGCCGCCGGGTCGGCGCCGATGGCGAACCGGCCCAGCCCGGCGGCGCGGGCGAGCGGAGTCCGCAGCGGGCGGGGGCAGGCCAGCGTCAGGCGCATCAGCCCCCCGAACGCGGCGGGCACCCAGACGTCCGGGGCGTTCCGGCTCACCGCCGCCACGATCGCCCGCGCGACGTCCTCGGGCTCAACGGTGGCCAGGCGCCGCATCCCCCGGGGCACCGCCACCCCGGCCGACAGCTCGGTGCGCACGACGGCGGGGCGCACCACGGTGACGCCCACCCCCGTGCCGTGCAGCTCCGCCCGCAGCGCCTCCGACAGCCCGAGCACGCCGTACTTGGTCGCGCAGTAGGTGACCAGGCCGGGGAAGCCGGCGCTGCCCGCCATCGAGGAGACGTTGACGATGTGCCCCCGCCCGGCGGGGACGAGCCGCCGGGCGGCCAGCCGCGAGCCGATGAGGACCGCGCGCAGGTTGACGTCGACCATCCGGTCGGCGGTCGCGTCGGCCTCGTCCAGGAAGCGGCCGGTGGTCATGATCCCCGCGTTGTTGACCAGCACCCGCAGCCGCCGCCCGGTCCGCTCCTCGGCCGCCGCCAGGAAACGCGCGAAGGAGTCCGGGTCGGCGGCGTCGAGGCGGAGCCCGACGGCCCGGCCGCCCAGCTCGTCGGCCGTGCGCTCGGCCAGCGCGCCGTCCAGGTCCCCGATCGCCACCGGGGCTCCGGCGGCGGCGAACGCCGCCGCCGTCGCCCGGCCGATCCCGCGGGCGCCGCCGGTGACGGCCACCAGCGACTGCTCCGGCATCGCCATCACGCCTACCGCCGGGCCGCTCAGCCGGCCGGCCGGTAGAGGGTGACGACGGCCGCGCCGCCGATGCCGATGTTGTGCTGGAGCGCCGCGGTGGCTCCCTCGACCTGGCGCTTGCCCGCCTCGCCGCGCAGCTGCCAGGTCAGCTCGGCGCACTGGGCCAGCCCGGTGGCGCCGAGCGGGTGCCCCTTGGAGATCAGGCCGCCGGACGGGTTGACGACGTACCGTCCGCCGTAGGTGTTGTCGCCGGAGTCGACGAGCGCGCCGCCCTCCCCCTCCCCGCACAGGCCGAGCGCCTCGTAGGTGATCAGCTCGTTGGTCGAGAAGCAGTCGTGCAGCTCGACCACCTGGACGTCGCGCGGACCGACGCCGGCCTGCTCGTAGGCGAGGTCGGCGGCCTTCTTCGTCATCTGGTGGCCGACCGCGTCGATGGCGTCGCCGCGGAAGCTGGCCGGGGTGTCGGTGACCAGCGACTGGCCGGCGATCTCGACGGCCCGGTCCCACAGGCCATGGGCGTCCACGAACCGCTCCCCGGCGATGACGGCGGCGGCCCCGCCGTCGGAGGTCGGCGAGCACTGCAGCTTGGTCAGCGGCTCGTAGACCATCGGCGCGTTCCGGACGTCCTCCAGCGAGTACTCGTCCTGGAACTGCGCGTACGGGTTGTTCACCGAGTGCCGGTGGTTCTTGTGGCCGATCTTGGCGAACTGCTCCGCCGTGGTCCCGTAGCGCTCCATGTGCTCGCGCCCGGCGGCGCCGAACATCCACGGGGCCGGCGGGGCCCCGGTGAAGTCGTACTTGGTCGCGATCGACTCGAAGTGCCGCAGCGTCGGCTGGGCGCGGTCGTCGTAGGTCATCGCCAGCGAGCCGCGCTTCATCTTCTCGAAGCCCAGCGCCAGCGCGCACTCCACCGCCCCGAGCCGCACCGCCTGCCGAGCCAGGTACAGGGCGGTGGACCCGGTGGCGCAGTTGTTGTTGACGTTCACCACCGGGATCCCGGTGAGCCCGAGCTCGTAGGCGGCGCGCTGCCCGGCGCACGACTCGCCGTAGACGTAGCCCACGTACGCCTGGCCGATCTCGTCGTAGGGGACGCCGGCATCGGCCAGCGCCTTGGTGCCCGCCTCGCGGGCCATGTCGGGGTAGTCCCAGTCGCGGCTGCCCGGCTTCTCGAACTTCGTCATGCCGACGCCGATGACGTATGTCCTGACGCTCATCGCTCTCCCTCGCGTCCCTGCCGCTGTCCGGCGGGACGACAGTAGGCCGCCAAAAGAAAAACAGTCAAGACTGTATTTAAGTTCAGCTTGGTATGTATCCTGCTCGCCAACGAATGCCGAGGGAGGACAGGTGGACCTCAACGACACCCCCGAACGGGCGGTCTACCGGGCGCGGCTGCGCGGCTGGCTACAAGAGAACGCGCGCCACGCCCCCGCGGAGGCGCCCGGCCTGCACGTCGCGGACGTCGCGGGCTTCCGGGCCTGGCAGCGGCGGCTGGCCGAGGCCGGCTACGCGGGGATCATGTGGCCGCGCGAGTACGGCGGCCAGGGCCTCGGCCCCATGGAGCAGGCGATCGTCAACGCCGAACTCGGCGCGGCGGGCCTGCCCGGCGTGCTCGACATGATCGGGGTCGGCAACCTCGGCCCCACGCTGATCGCGCACGGCACGGCCGCGCAGAAGGAGCGGCACCTGCGGCCGCTGCTGCACGCCGAGGAGATGTGGTGCCAGCTGTTCTCCGAGCCGGCGGCCGGCTCCGACCTGGCCGCCGTCCGCACCCGCGCCGCCCGGACCGGGGACGGCGGCTGGCGGCTCGACGGCCAGAAGGTCTGGACGACCAACGCCCAGCACGCCGCCTTCGGGCTGCTGCTGGCCCGCACGGACCCCGCCGTGCCCAAGCACCGCGGCCTGACGATGTTCGTCGTGCCGATGCGCGCGCCCGGCGTCGCCGTCCGCCCGCTCCGGCAGATCGGCGGTGAGGCCGGTTTCAACGAGGTCTTCCTCGACGGGGTGGCGCTCGGCGCGGACGCGGTGGTGGGCGAGGTCGGCGCCGGCTGGTCGGTGGCGATGACCTGCCTGATGTACGAGCGCTTCACCCTCCTGACCGCGATCGACCAGGTCGGCGTCGGTCCCGACACGTTCCTCGGGCCGCTGGTGGGGACCGCCGAGGTCCGCCGCCCGGACGTGCTGCGCCGCCTCGGACGGCTGACCGCCGACCTCTACGCGCTCCGCTACACCGCCTACCGGGCGCTCACCGCCGTCGACCGGGGCAGGGTCCCCGGCCCCGAGGCGGGGCTCGGAAAGATCACTCTGATCGACGCGGCCATGGAGGGGCTGCTCCTGCAGTTCGAGCTGCTGGGGCCGGAGTCCCTGGAGGGGCCGTCCGGACGGCTCATGCATGAGCTCCAGGGGCTGCGCTCGGGCGGCGGAACCCACGAAGTACTGCGCAACACCATCGGCGAACGCGTCCTCGGCCTGCCCGCCGAGCCCCGCGCCGACAAGGACGTGCCCTTCCAGGACCTGGCCTCATGACCCGGCCCGCGTCCCCACCGGCCACCGAACGGGAGAGACCGTGAACTTCGAACTGTCCGAGGAGCAGGAGATGCTGTGCGAGGCGGCCCGCGAGGCGCTGGCCCGCACGGACACCCTCGCGGCCGCCCGCGCCGGGCTCGACGGGGGCCCCGGCGAGGCCGGCCGGGCGCCCGCCTGGGGCGTCGCGGTGCGCGGCGGCTGGACCGGGCTGCTCGCCGACGAGGACGGCCGCCACGAACTCGGCGCGCTGAACGCCATGCTCGTGCTTATCGAGTGCGGGCGCCGGCTGGCCGCCACCGGACTGGTCGGCCACCTGGCCGCCGTGTCGGTACTGCACGCCGCCGGGGCCGACCTTTCCGCCCTCGCCTCCGGGCGGCGGCGCGCCGTGTACGTCCCGGCCCGCCCGCCCGTCGCCGACGAGCCGTTCCTGGTGGAGACCGGCGACCCCGCCAGGCCGTACGGGCCACTGCCGGAACTCGACGGCGGCCGCGTCACCGGGCGCGTCGCGTTCGTCCCCGACCTGCCCGGCGCCGACCTGCTCGTGGTGCCCGTCCGCAGGCCCGACGGGGTGGCCGCCGTGCTCGTCGAGGCGGGCGCGGGCGGCGTGAAGGTCGAGCCGCTGGTCCGCGGTGACGCCACCCGCCCGCTCGGGCATCTCACCCTGGACGGCGCGGAGGCGGCGCCGCCGACGGCCGAGCCGTCCGACCTGGAACGGGCCTGGGACCTCGCGCAGGCGCTGACTGCCGCCGAGGCGCTCGGCGTCTGCGAGGCCGTGCAGGAGATGGCGGTCGGGTACGCCCGGGACCGGTCGGCGTTCGGCCGGCCCATCGGCTCCTACCAGGCCGTCAAGCACCAGCTCGTGGACATCCTCAGGTACGGGGCGAACGTGCGGGCGCTGCTGTACTACGCCGGCTACGCCGCCGAGCACGCCCCCGATGAGTTCACCCGGGCCGCCGGATGCGCCCGCGTGGCCGGCGAGCACGCCGCCGGATACGCCACCAGGACGTGCATCGCCGTGCACGGCGGCATCGGCGCCACCTGGGAGCACGACGCCCACCTCTTCTACCGGCGGGCGCTGCTGTCGCGGCTGCTGTACGGAGGCGAGGGCTTCGCCGCCGAACGCGTGGCCCTCGACCTGCTCGCCGGCGCCTTCGAACCGTCCCCCGAAGCCCTCGCCCGCCTCGGCGGGGCCCGTCTTTAGAGGAGAGACCCATGAGCGATCCGAAGTTCAACGCCGAGGCGCTCGGCGTATGGTCCGAGCCGTTCGAGTTCGAGGTCGAGCGGGAGCGGACCATCGCCTACGCGGAGGCCACCAACGACGACCACCCGCTGCACGCCTCCGGTGAGCTGGCGCCCCCGGTGTTCGCCATCGTGCCGGTCTTCCAAGGGCTGATCCCGTCCGTGCTGGCGGTGGCTCCGGGCGAACTTCTGCCGTTCGTCGTGCACGGCGAGCAGGACATGCGCTTCCACCGGCCGATCGTCCCCGGCATGACCCTGGTGTCGCGCGCACAGCCGACCGGGTACGCCGCCAAGCCGTCCGGCACCACCGTGTCGATCAAGGTGGAGACCCGCACCTCGGACGGGGAACCGGTCAACCAGCAGTGGATGACGTCGTTCTTCCGCGGCTTCACCGCCGCCGAGTCGGCCGGGGTGATGGCGCCCCCGCACGGATTCCCGCCCGCCCTGACCGGTGAGAAGCCGTTCGCCGAGGTCACCCAGCACATCGACGACGACCAGACGTTCCGCTACGCCGAGGCGTCCGGCGACCCGATGCCCATCCACCTGGACGAGGAGGTCGCCAAGGCCTCCGGCCTGCCCGGCATCATCGCGCACGGCCTGTGCACCATGGCGTTCACCTCGCGCGCGGTCGTGGCCGCCGCGGCGGGCGGCGATCCCACGCGGCTGCGGCGGCTGGCGGTCCGCTTCTCCAAGCCGGTCCTGCCGGGCCAGGACATCACCACCACCCTCCACGAGACCGCCCCCGGGACGTTCGCGTTCCAGACCACCTCCAGCTCCGGCGACGTCGTCATCAAGGACGGCCTCGCCGAGATCTCCTGACACCGGAAGGGACACCAACCATGGGAGCACTGGACGGCCGCGTCGCCGTCATCACCGGCGCCGGCCGCGGCATCGGCCGCGAGCACGCGCTGCTGTTCGCGCGCGAGGGCGCCCGGGTCGTCGTCAACGACCTCGGCGGCACCGGCGACGGCAGCGGGTCCGACCTCGGCCCGGCCAAGCAGGTCGCCGAGGAGATCAACGCCGCCGGCGGCCAGGCCGTCGCGAACACCGACGACGTCGCGACCTGGGACGGCGCGGCCGCCCTCGTCCGGCAGGCCGTCGACGCCTTCGGCGCCCTGGACGTCGTCGTCAACAACGCCGGCATCCTGCGGGACCGCTTCATCGCCCAGCTCAGCGAGGAGGAATGGGACAGCGTCATCCGCGTCCACCTCAAGGGCCACTTCGGGGTGCTCCGGCACGCCGCCGAGCACTGGAAGGCCCGTTCCAAGGCGGGTGAGGCGGTGAACGCCGCCGTCGTCAACACGGCCTCGGGCTCGGGCACCTTCCTGCCCAACCCGGGCCAGGCCAACTACGGCGCCGCCAAGGCCGGGATCGCCGCGCTGACCCTGGTCGCCGCCGCCGAACTCGGCCGCTACGGGGTCCGGGTCAACGCCATCGCCCCCGTCGCCCGCACCCGGCTGACCACCGCCTCACCCGGCACGGCCGCCCTGATGGCCGCGCCCGACGAGGGATTCGACGCCTTCGACCCGGCCAACGTCTCCCCCCTCGTCGCCTACCTGGCCGCCGCGGACTGCCCCCTCACCGGGCAGCTGTTCGCCGTCCAGGGCGGGATGATCGCGCCCGCGGTCAACTGGCAGCTCGGCGAGCAGCACACCACCGACGGCCCGTGGACCATCGATCTGGTGCGGCAGACGCTCGGCTGATCCCCCGCCCTTCCGAGGGCGTTCGGCGGTCACCGCCGCCAAGGACCCCGGACGGGGCGAGAACGCGCCACTCGCCCCGTCCGGCCCTCGTTCAGCCGTGCACGACAGTCGACGCCGACCGGAACCCGCCGGCCGCGGCCGCGACGCGGACTCCGCCGGGCCCGGCCGCCGGAACGCGCAGCCGGGCGATGCCGTCATCGCCGGTCACGGCCCGCATGCCCCCGGCGGTGACCGTGGCGCCGGTCACCGGGCGGGCCTGCGGATCCTCGGGGACTCGCGCGGTGACCCGGACGACGATCCCCTTCGCGCCCGCCGACACCGGGGCGACCTCCAGCGGCGGCTGCTTCACCCCCGGGCAGTCGGCCTGGGTCGGCAGTCCGCTGCGGCGCACACCGTCCACCTCGCTCTCGACCGTTCCCCGGAACTTGGCTGGCTTGTAGACCGTGAACCTGCCGCGCAGGTACCCGGGGTGCTCGCCGGTGGCCTTCAGGTCGGCGGCCCACGTCCCGACGAGCGTCGGGCTCGGGGTGGTCAGCGACTCGGTCCCGGTGACGAACGTCCGGCCGTCGTCGGAGTACCGGTCGTAGCGCACCGACCAGCGCCCGGCCATGAACGTCCCCGTGAAGTCGAACGTCGCGGTGCCGGAGCGGCGCCCCTTGGCCTTCTTCCCGTGCACCTGCCGGGAGGCAAGGCCCCGGTAGTCCCCGTACGGCACCGACCAGCGCGCGTAGTCGACCGTGTCGAGGTCGACGGCCGGCTTCGGCGCGGTGGGGCGCCGGGACGGGAACCGGATGATCTCCATCCGGACGTCGCCGGGGCTCCCGCCGCCCGCCGTCGGGGTGAACGGCTCCTCGGTGACGACGGCCCGGGTGCCGTCGGGGAACCAGTCCCAGCCGCGGATCACCCAGCCGTCCCGCAGGACGACGGGCTGCCCGCCGTAGCCGTCCCGCTGGCCCTCGCGGTCCATCAGCCAGCGCTCGTTCATGCAGCGGCGGTTGTTCCACAGCGCGGCCCGCCCGATCTGGGCGAACGCGGTGGTGTCCAGGAATGTCGGCCGCTGGAAGGCGGTGAAGGCGTCCATGCGGTCCAGGCCCCGGGCGGAGGCGTAGGCGCTGCTGCCGCCGTCGGGAGAGCCTTCGTAGATCTCGTTGTAGTCGAGATCCTCAGTGATCTTGCGGCGGGCGCCCGTCGCGAGGTCCAGCTCCCAGATGTCGTAGTTCAGCGCGGTGCCGGTCGCCCGGTAGACCAGCGTGCGGCCCCCGTCGAGCCAGCCGCCGCCGGTCTCGTAGTAGCGGCCGCCCTCGATCCATCCGGCCGGGTCGGTGCCCAGGCGGTAGGCGGGGTTCAGGACGCGCGGCCGTGTGACCGTGTACCCGTCCGGGCGCCGCTCCAGACCGCCCAGCAGCATCACCGGGCCCTCGGTCATCCTGACCTCGGTCCATGTCAGATGCTTGCCGTCCGGGTGCAGTCGGGGCTCTCTGTTCTGCGCCCCCTGCTTGAGCCCGTCCCTCGGCAGCTTCACGGAAAGCACGGTGCGGCTGCGGCAGTCGTGCAGGCTGGGCGTGCACTCCACCACCTGGTGGTCGATGTCGCCGGTGCCGTCCGCGGCTCCCGACATGAGCGCGCGCCTGCCGTCCGGGAACGGGGACGCCTCCCGCGCGCCGTCCAGCACCCCGCAGCTGATGCAGCTGAAACCGCCGGAGCCGTCCAGCTTCACCGCGCCCACCTGGGCCTTCCCCTGGTAGGTGATGTTGGCGATGGCCCATCGGCCGTGGTCGATGAGCTTCACGGAGTTGGCCTGCCCGGAGTCGAGCGTGACCCCCGGCGGCATCTTCACCGTGGACGTCACCTCGATGGGTTCGAGCGGGGCCGGCACGGTCGTCCGGGTGCGCCCGGCGAGAACACTCGTGGACGGGCCCTCCGCGCAGCCGGCCGCCAGCGTCGCGGCGCCGAGGACGGCCACCGCCGGGATGAGACGAGAAGGTCTTCGGTTCATGCGGGGAGCCGACCAGACGCTGATCGGAACCGGTCGGCAACGCGATGGGAGTTCCGTGTGAGTTCCCCCGCGCCCGCTCATGCGCGTTTCCGGAGCTTCTCACGACCGATTCTCATCCGGCCCTGCTGGGGTGAGCGGCCATGAGGACCATACGATCCGTGAGGACCGGCGGCATGGTGCTGGGAGCCGCCGCGGCCACCGGCGCGCTGCTCGCCGTCGCCGCCGTGAACGGCCTGGCGCCCGACCGCCCGGTGTCGCTCGCCGCCGCCGCTCCGCAGAACTCCGCCACCCCGCCGCTGGAGCCGTTCGAGGTCGAACGGGACGTGCCGCTGCCCGCGGGGGTGAAGCTGACCTCCTCCCAGGGCGTCACTCTCGCCCCGGACGGGCGGCACCTGATCCTGAGCGTCGTCTACCAGGGGTCCCAGCAGGTCGCCGCGATGAACACCGACGGGACCGGGTTCAGCTGCGTCACCTGCGGGAAGCTGAAGACCGCTCGCGGCAAGGAGGTGTTCCCCGACGGCAAGCGCCTGTGGGTCGAGAAGGTTCCCGACGACTCCGGCGCCGGAGGCTCCAGCGGCGGCATCGGCGACGTCCAGTACGAAGTGCTGGAATGCAAGCCGAGCGTCTACGACTGTCGCACCGGCACGACCCGGCCCGTCCGCTTCCCCATCCCCGGGCTGAAGGAGGGCGCCCAGAACCGCGCGACCCAGATCCACCCCGACGGCAAGCACATCCGCTGGACCGAGGTCCGCACCCTCGAAGGCCCCAGGATGACGATCGGCCGCCTGGTGCGCCGCCCCGACGGCTACCACGTGGTCGAGCCCCGCGTCGTGAACCCCGCCTTCCGGCTCGGCGACGACCCCGCCGACTGGGCCGCGGCCGGCGCCTACTACGAGGCCGGCCAGTGGATGGACGGCGGGCGCACCCTGAAGACCGGCACGACCCTCACCGCCCTCAACTACGACATGGTCGCGCTCGACATGGCCACCGGGCAGCGCCGCCGGCTCACCACCGACCTCGACTACAACGAGATGATCGACCCGACCCCCGACGACCGGTGGCTCGCCTACACCTCGGCCCGCGGCCTGGACCGCATGGAGGTGTTCACGCAGCTCCAGCGCCCGCCGTTCATCGACATGGCGGCCTTCGCCCAGATCGGCCGGGTCGGGCTGTGGAACAACCGCCGCTGCATGAACGAGCGGTGGCTGATGGACCGCGCCGGCCAGCGCGGCACCTACGGCGGCCAGCCGATCGTCACCGCCGACGACTGGGCCATCCGCTCCTGGGCATGGTTCCCCGACGGCACCCGCGCGGTCATCGCCGAAGAGCACGTGACCTCCACGACCGGCGGCAAGGACGACGATCCCGAGATACGTGTCCGGACGCTGCGCTTCCCCACGCGCAAGCCCGTCAAGCCCACCCCGGTGGTCGACCTGGACACCCTGGACCTGTCCAAGTCGACCGTTCCCTATCTGAAGTACCGGGGCGTGGCGTCACGCCAGATCCGCGACCGGACCGTCCACGGGGCCAAGGGCGGCACCGCCCGCCTGACCTTCACCGGCACCTTCCTGGCCGGATCGTGGAGCGTCCGGTACGACCGCTACTCCGACGACGGCCGCAGCTTCGTCACCGGCACCGAGTCGCTGACGACCCCATTGTCGGCCGCGATCGCCACGTGGAAGGCCGACCTCAAGGCCACCGGCCGGAACCACGGCCACCTGCGCGGCTCGCTCACCGTCCGGCCGCCCGCGAAGTTCACCGGCACCGTGGAGAGCGAGATCAACGGACGCCGCCTCTCGGGCGTCCCCACCCAGGCCGACTGCCCGGGCATCCACCAGCCGCCGCTGGCGGTCGCCACCGGCGGCCGGTCGCCTGCCGGAACCGTGCGGGTCCGCGTCACCGCGACCGTCCCCCAGGACCCGACCCCCCGTCCCGTCCGCGGCGCCGCGGTCTCCACCGCGTCCGGAACGGTCACCACCGACGCGGACGGCGTGGCCTACGTCCCCGCCGGCAGCCCGAAGGTCACCGCCACGGCCGGCGGCTTCAAACCGGCGTCGACCCGTCCCTCGACCGGCTGAGATCCACCACCGGTGGGACGCGCATGGCGCGCGCCCCACCGGTCTCGCTCCGGAGGGGCGGCTCAGGCGGGGGTCCGCACCGCGGTGGGCGGCACGGAGCGGGAGTCTCCCAGGAGTTCGATGGTTCCGCGTTTGCGGCGGTAGACGTAGACCGGCGGGTCGGCGAGGTCTCCCCGCGCGTCGAACTTGACCGTCCTCCCCAGTACCGGCACCTGGGCGGAGCCGAGATAGGAGTTGATCTGGTCGCGACCGGTCCTCCCCGCCTTGACCGCGGCCAGGACCGTCTGCGCGGCCATGTAGCCCTCGACCGAATAGAAGCCCGGTTCCGCGCCGAATCGGGCACGGTACCGCTCCCTGAACTTCTCCATCTCCAGGGTCAGCCCTGGACCGCGGTAAGGCAGGAGGCAGGTGCAGCCGATCACCATTCCCTCGGCATCGGGCCCCTCGATGCCGCGTCCGCGCAGGCCCAGTGATTCGTCGTCGCCCGCGAGCAGGGGCCTGGCCTTCCGTTTCCTGATCGCGTCCATCAACCGCTGCCCTGAGGTGGCTCCACCCAAGTACAGGACGATCTTCGCGCGCGCCTCGGCGATGCGCCGAGCGGTGGAGTCGGCTGTCTCACCGACGAACGCAGCGGACTCCACCGGCAGCCCATACCGTTCGAACGCGATCCGGGCGTCCTCGGCCGGAACGCGGTAGGCGGTGTCGTCCTCGTAGGCGATGAAGGCCTTGCTTCGCGGAAACGCGCGGCCGAGCAGGTCGGCGATCCCCGTGGCCTGGCGGGTGCTGGGGGCGATGGTGCGATGCCAGTACCTCCAACCCTTCGACGTCAGCTCCGGATCGGTCGCCGAGGGCGACACGGCGGGGATCCCGTCCGCGTCGAGCGCCTCCCCCGCCCGGGCCGACTCGTCGGAGAAGGGCGACCCGATCACCGCGGCCACGCGGTCCTCGTCGATCTTCTTGACCAGGTCCACCGACTTCCGGAGCCGGGCCACGCCCGCACCGGTGTCGTAGGACGTCAACGTGACCTTGGGGCCCGGCCGCTCGCGGTTGCGCTCCTCGATCGCCATCAGCGTCCCGTTCCGGGCGTTGGCCACGAGCGTCGAGTACTCACCGCTGAGAGCGCCCAGGAACCCGACCTTGACCTCGTCCGGCGGCGAGTCGCCGATCGCGACGACCGCCAGCGTTCCTCCGGCGAGCACCGCCGCCGTCCCCAGCGCCGTGAGCCCGATGACCACCCCCCGGCGGCGGAGCCGGGACCGGCCGTTCGGCCGCTCACCGGACGGTCTCGCAGGAGAGGAATGCAGCCGGTCCACCAGTCGCCTCGCGGTCGGCCGTCGCCTGGGGTCGGCGGCCAGTGCTGCGGGGACCAGCTCGTCCAGTGGCGGCGGCAGCAGGCCCAGCGAAGGTGTTCTGGTGCGGTCCCGTCCCGGGCCCTCGTCGAAGGGGTGCCGCCCGGTCGCGGCGTAGGCGACCAGGCAACCCCAGGCCCAGACGTCGCCCGCGGGACCTGATCTCCCGCTCAGGCGCTCGGGGGCGATCCACCCCGGGGTCCCGATGACCAGCCCGTGCTCGGTTCGGCCGCCCTTCTCGTCCAGTGCGCGGGCGATGCCGAAATCGATCACGCGCGGGCCCGCCATGGACAGCAGCACGTTGGCCGGCTTGAGGTCCCGGTGCACCAGGCCCGCGGCGTGGATGGCGCTCAGGGCGGCCGCGACTCCGGCGGCCACGCCCTGGAGCTCGGCGGGCGGCAGAGGCCCCTGCTCCCCCAGCCGCCTGGCGAGCGAGATCCCCTGGATGTACTCGGTCACCATGTACGGCCGAAGCCCGAACTGGCCCTGGTCGAGCACCTGGGCGGTGCAGAAAGGGGAGACGCGGCGGGCGTTGGCGACCTCGTCGCGGAACCGGTCGCGGAACCCCGGATCGTCGGCATGCCGCGGGTGCACCAGCTTCAACGCCACCAGCGGCGCGACGGGTTCACCGTCGTGGCGGGCGAGGTACACCACCCCCATGCCGCCTTCCCCGATGACGCCGAGGATCCGGTAGGCGCCGACGGCACCGGGATCGGACGGGCGAAGCGGTTCTACTCCCGGGGGCAGTTCCATGGGTGTCCCAGACGTGCGGATCGTGGGCAGGCGGGGGGTCGGTCGGCGGCGGGTTCATGGTCGGACCGAGTCGTGGACGTTGAGCCCGTGGTGGCGGAGCTGGTACATCGAGCCGGTGACTCTGAGCAGCCCCGCCTCGCCGCACCAGCGAAGGAATCTGTTCACTCCCAGAGGCAAGAGCCGGCCCCAGAAGGCCGCGAGGAGGCCGACGCGGCACCGGAGCGGTGGCGCGCAGAGCGCACACAGCACGAACGCTCCGGCGACGACCGATGCGGCCAGTGATCCGACCGCCGGGCCGGCCGCGGGCGTCACCGCCGCGCCGGCGGCCGCGCCCAGGGCGAACGCGATCACGAACAGGGTGAGCCCGAAGCGCCGCAGACCGGCGATGCGCCCCAGACCGCGGGGGTCGACGGTGGCGGTGCCGTCGCGGTCGGCTTGGGCCGCGATGTTCATCAGCCACGCGTACACGCGGTCGGGGTCGTAGGTCGGACGACCGTTCTCGGCGTCCGCGCGGGTGGCCAGGTCGATCTGCACCCGCAGCAGCTCCCGGTCGCTCGGCAGCGCGGCGGCCGCTTCGGGCTCCCCGGCTTCCGATGGCGAGGTGCGGGCGGCGATGGAGGCGCCCACGAGCAGCAGACGCCAGGGCCGTCGCAGCGCGGCCCCCGCCCCGGTCGTCTTGGAGGTGGCGAACACCTTCAGCAGGGCCTCCCGCAGAGCCGCCGCGGGGTGCCCTGCCGGGATCTTCCGGTGCAGGAAGCGATGGATCTGGGTGGTGCGGAGCGGCCGGACGCCGACCTTGGTCGTCGCGTCGAGGGACGCGCCGAGCCGCTCCAACTGGCGGGTGCGCTCGTCTGAGCAGACCACCACCAGCGCGCCGGGGCCCCTGCCGGTGACGTCGGCCCAGCGGTCGAGTGCGGCCACCAGGGCCGCGGCGTTGCGCGGCGGCGCCGGAGGGGCGTCGTCGAGCAGGTCGAGCCCGTCCACGACCGGCAGCACGTGGCGGGCGGCCACGAGTTCGGCGGCGGTGTCCGGCTCGGTGTTCAGCTCCGTGACCAGATGGTCGACCAGCCACTCCTCCACGCCGAGCCCCGGACGCCAGTCCGTCCCCGGCAGCCGCAGCGCGACCATGGGGACCCGGGGTGGCTCCTGCTCGGGATCGACCAGCGGAGCCGCCAACTGGAGGACCAACTCGATCCCCAGGAGGGTCTTGCCTGAGTCCTGCTCACCGACGATCGCCAACCGCCGGCACGACAGGGCGGAGAAGAACGACCCGACCGACGAGGAATCTCCGCCGGGGGCGTCGTCCCCGGGCCCCTGGGATGGCCCGCTCCGCCATGACCCGGCGGCCTCGAAGGTGACCAAGGGGGCCGGGAACCCCCGCAGCAGACGGTGCCGCACCCGGCTCTCCCTGGCCACGACGGCCCGGGCCAGGCGCTCGCACTCCCCTTGCAGCGGGGAGGGGGCGCCGGGATCGACGGTCCGTTTCCCCTCGGCCATCCGCTGCCCGTGCCCCTGCTCCGCCTGTTCCAGCAGCGTCAGCAGGCTTCGCGCGTCGCCTCCGCAGACCGCGGCCAGCGCTCCAACGGCGCCGCGCGGCGGCAACGCCTTGCCGTTGACATAGCGCTCGAGAGAGGACGCGCTGTAGTTCGTGCGGGCCGCGAGCCTCCCGAAACTCAAGCCCGATTCGGCTTTGAGTCGTTTCAGCCCCGCGGCTAAGGCCTGGTCCGGTGACAGGTCTTCCGTCCCGTTCACTCCGACTCCTCGCCGACCTCCGGCGCCACGGCCGGGCGGTTGGTCCACGTCGCTGCCCACAGTGAGCGTACCGGAGCGGACCGTCAAAGCAACGGGCGTCCACCTCGTCCCGGCGGCCGCCGACCCCCGTGGCGCCGTCGCAGATCAGGACCGTCCCGCGTCCCATGGGATCCCACGGGACGCCGGGCGGGTGCACACGACGGCGGCCGCGGGCCACGTTGAGGGCATCGGCGATTCCGTTCCGCGGCTCCGGTCAACGCCGAGGCTTTCAGCTCATGCCGGAGCCGCCTCAAGGAGGAAGCGATGTCAGCGACCTTGAAGAAGACCATCGTGCTGGGTTCCAGCCTGGCACTGGCGGCCGCCGGGGCACTGAGCCCCATCGACTCGGCCTCGGCGGCCGCGCCGGAGACGACCGTCGCGGCGCCTGCCACGGCGTCCGCCGCGAAGGGCCGGTGCGGCGGCAATCTCCCCGCCACCCCCAAGCGCTGGACCTACTCCAAGGGCTCGTGCGGGCTCATCGGATACCCCGGCGCCTGGCACAGCTTCCGGTGGACCGCGACCCACAAGTACGCCGCCCTCCAGGTGAAGACGTACAACACCCGGGGGCAGGCCTACTGGGTCAAGTGCGGCTCGGGAGGCGGGGTGTGCCAGGTCCCCATCGGCAACAATGCCTTCACGCCCCAGTTCCGCGCGTGGAACGCGGTGGCCTTCTCCCACATCTACATCACCTACTAGGCCCGCACCGGGCCTGAGACGAGGCGGGAGGAGCGCCCCGAAACCGCCGGCGCGGCGGCCGGTCAGACCTCGAAGGTCGACGGCGGGGCGCTCTTCCCGCTCGTTTCACGGCCTCGCCCCGGGCGCCAGCCAGGAGTCGAGCGTGTAGTCCTTCTTGATGAGCGCCTGCTGGACGAGGAACGTCTTGGTGCTTTCCAGCAGCTTCAGCCCCTCGGCGGGGAAGGGCTCGTCGGGCAGCTGGTCCTTCAGCGTCGTCTTGACCGAGATGTCGGCGGCGTACCCGCCGGTCCCGGCCACGTACGCGGTGTAGCCGGGCCAGTCGGCCTTGGCCGCCTGCGCGGCCTTGGCCTCGGCCTTCTGCCACACCCGGACGATGTCCTCGTGCCCGGCCAGGTACTTCTCCGTCACGACGGTGACGGACGTGCCGAGCAGGTCCGGATGGTCCCGGGACGCGACGTCGATCGACTTGTAGCCCTTCTGCTCCTGCGCGGCCTGGTCCGCGGCGACCAGGCCGCCCGCGTCGATCGAGTTCTTCTCCAGCGCCGCGATGATCGCCGGCGTGTACATGTGGATGATCTCCTTCGGCCGCACCCCGGCCTGCTCCAGCGCGCCGAGCAGGTAGCGGTGGATGTAGGAGCCGGTCTGGACGCCGATGCGCTTGCCCTCCAGGTCCTTGAGGGACGCGGGACCACCGTCCTTCTTCGCGACGATCGCGGCGTCCAGGCGGATCGAGTTGAGCGACAGCAGGCGGGTCGGCAGGCCCTGCCCCCTGCCGATGAGCGCGGGGGTGTCCCCGTACTGGCCGATGTCGAGGGAGCCGCCGGCGAGGGCCTGGTTCAGGTCGGGGCCGTTGGGGAACGTCGCGACCTTGATCTTCGTGATGCCGGCGGCCTTCAGCTCCGGCAGCAGTTCGCCCCGCTGGTCGAGGAACCCGACGGCGCGGGTCAGCTTGTTGCCGGCCCCAGCCCCGATCACTCCGATGCGGAGCGTCCCGGAGCCGCTGTCGGCCTCGGACGAGCCGCACGCCGCCGCGGCGAGGACGAGGAGGCCGGCGGCCAGAACTCTGGGAAGTCTCACGTTGTCGCCTTTCACAATGATCTCTTGTCGCGGGGTTCAGGAGGTGAGGGGTGCGCCCGGCCGGCCCAGGGACGGGCCGATCGCGAGCCTGGCGCCCGGGGTGCGCCCCCGGCCCCAGCCGATCTGCGCGCGGTAGGCGCCGAGCGTCCCGTCCGCGGCGAGCGCCGCCTCGTCGGGCGGCTCGGGCAGCGCGTGCGAGCGCGGGTCGACGAACAGGGCGTCGACCGGGCAGTACGCCTCGCACATGAAGCAGGTCTGGCAGTCGCTCTGCCGGGCGATGACGGCGATGCCGTCCGGGCCGCGGTCGAAGACGTTCGTCGGGCAGACGTCGACGCACTTGTCGCAGGCGATGCACCGCTCCCGCGAGACGAGCTCGATCACGACTCCACCGCCGCGGTCTCCGGACGCGTCCAGACCTCGTCCAGGCCGCCGGTGACGAGCCGGTGGTGCTGGGCCGGGTCCTGGTCCGGCAGGTCCTGGCGCTTGTGCATGCCCCGCGTCTCGGTGCGGGTGAGCGCGGCCCCGTACATCCAGCGGGCGTGCGCGGTCATCGCGGCGGCCGACCGCGCCCGGACGACCCCGCCGCCCTCCTCGCGGAGCGTGCCGCGCAGTTCGCGCCACGTCCGGTCCAGGACGTCCAGCGCCGGGGCGATGCGGTCGCCGTGCCGCAGCAGGTTCTTGTCGTAGGGCAGCACCTCGGCCTGGACGGCGGCGACGTAGTCGGCGTGCCCGCCGGACGCGTGGCCCGCCGGCCTGACGCCCGCCTCGCCGAGGGCGTGCACGGTCCGCGTCCCGGCGCGTCCGCCGAGCCCGGCGGCGTACCGGGCGGCGCCCTGCCCGGCCCAGGTGCCGGACGACATCGCCCACGCGGCGTTGTGGCTGCCGCCGCCGGTGAAGCCGCCGCAGACCAGCTCGCGGGTGGCGGCGTCCCCGGCCGCGTACAGGCCGGCCACCGCGGTCGAGCAGTCGGCCCCGGTGATCCGGATGCCGCCGGTGCCGCGGACGGTCCCCTCGGCCAGCAGCGTGACGGGGAACAGGTCCGTGAACGGGTCGATGCCCTGGCGGTCGAACGGGAGGAAGAAGTTCGCCTGCGCCAGCCGCATCGCCCGCTGCTGGTCGGGCGTGGCCCGGTCGATGCGGCACAGCACGGGTTCGCTGAGCAGCGTCCGGGCGATCACCGACCTCCCCCGCCGGCTGCCCGCGCCTTCCAGGACCGTCCCGTCCGCGTGGTAGAAGGTGGCGAACGAGTAGAACGCCGTCTTGGTCACGGACGTGAAGGCCGGGGCGATCGCGTAGGCGTTGGAGAACTCCATTCCGGACATCTCCGCGCCCGCCTCCGCCGCGAACAGCGCACCGTCCCCGGTGTTGACGTCGCAGCCCAGCGCCTTGCTGAGGAAGGCGCACCCGCCGGTGGCGAGCACGACCGCTCCCGCCCGCACCTGGAACGGCCGGTCGTCCCGCAGTTGGTAGCCGGCGGCACCGGCGACGGCGCCGGCGTCGTCCGCGAGCAGCTCGGTGATGGGGCTGTGGTCGAGGACCCGGATCCCCGACCGGCGGACCCGCACACGCATCCGCCGCATGTACTCCGGCCCTTGCAGGCCGCGCCGGATCTGGCGGCCGTTCTCGTCCACCGGGAACGGGTACCTGGAGATCTCGGCCAGCTCGTTCATGTTCGCGTAGGTCTGGTCGAGGACGCGGGCCATCCACCCGCGGTCGGCAAGGTAGCCGCCCAGGCCCTCGCGGCTGGCCATCGCGGCCTCCCGGGCCTCCGGGTCCGGCTCGACGTACCAGACGCCGGTCCCGGCCGACGCCGTCGCGCCGCTCGTCCCGAGGTACCCCTTGTCGGCGAGGACGACGTCGGCGCCGGCCTCCGCCGCCTTGATCGCGGCCCACGCTCCGGCGGGGCCGCCGCCCGCGACGAGCACGTCGGCGGTCAGGTCGGTCATGATGCCTCCTTGGCAGTCGCGCGGGTCTGTCGAGCGGAGCTCGTCGGTTGAATGGCGGCGGGTGGGGGCTGGAGGACGGTCGGTCGAGCGGAGCTCGTCGGTTGAACGGCGGCGGGTGGGGGCTGGAGGACGGTTCGCGCTCCGAGCCCGTCCAGCAGGTCGCGCCGCAGCGCGATGAACCCCGGATCGTCCAGCGACCGGGGCTGGGGAAGGACGGCGTACTCCCGCTCGATGCGACCGTCCGCGAGCAGCAGTGCGCGGTCGGCGAGCAGGAGCGCCTCCTCGACGTCGTGGGTGACCAGCAGGACCGCGGGCCGGTGCTCGGCCCACAGGCCGGCGACGAGCGCCTGGGCGTTGAGCCTGGTGAGCGCGTCCAGCGCCCCGAACGGCTCGTCGAGCAGGAGCAGGTCGGGCGTCCGCACCAGCGCCCGGGCCAGCGCGACGCGCTGCGACTCGCCGCCGGACAGGGTGAGCGGCCACGCGTCGGCGCGGGCGGTCAACCCGACCTCGGCCAGCGCAGCCTCGGCCCGCTTGCGGAGGTCGCGTCCCCGCAGGCCGAGGACGACGTTGTCCCACACCCGGCTCCACGGGAGCAGGCGGTGCTCCTGGTAGACGACGGCGCGCTTTCCGGGGACGCTGATCTCGCCGCTCCCCTCGCCGTCCAGCCCGGCCAGCGCGCGCAGCAGCGTGCTCTTCCCGGAGCCGCTGGCACCGAGCAGCGCGACGAACTCACCGGGCGCGATGTCGAGGTCCACCCCGTCCAGGACGGTGCGCTCGCCGAACACCCGCCTGAGTCCGCGGACGCGCACTCCCCTCGCCACCGTCGTCGTCATCGCGCCACCAGTCCCCTGCGCCACGCCAGGGCGCGCCGCTCGATGAGCCGCACCAGCAGGTCCGTCGAGACGCCGAGCAGCGCGTAGACCACGAGCACCAGGAAGACCGTGTCCATCTGCAGGAACTGGGTGGCCTGGTTGATGACGAAGCCGATGCCGCTGGCCGTCGCGGACTGCTCCACGACGACGAGCGTCAGCCACGCGACACCGAGCGACAGGCGCAGGCCGACGAGGATCTGCGGGAGCGCGCCGGGCAGGATCACCTTCCGGACGAGGCCGAGGCGGCCGAGCCCGCAGGTCCGGGCCGACTCCACCAGCCGCTCGTCCACGCCGCGGATGCCGTGGAACACGTTGATGTAGAGCGGGAACACGACGCCGACCGCGATCAGGCCGACCTTGGACGTCTCACCGATCCCGAACCAGATGATGAACAGCGGCACCAGCGCGAGGTGCGGCAGCATCCGGACCGCCTGGACCGGCGCGTCGATGACGTCCTCGCTGATCCTGAACAGCCCGGAGAGCAGGCCGAGGACGAGCCCCGCCGGCAGCCCGACAGCCAGGCCCTTCAGAACCCGCGCCAGGGAGACCCCGAGGTTCTTGAACAGCTCCCCGGACGACGCCATCTCCCAGCCGCGGACGGCGACGTCGCTGGGCGGAGGCGTCGTGCTGCCCAGCCAGCCCGCGCGGGCGCCGGCCTCCCACAGCGCGAGGACGGCGACGAGGCCGCTGACCTTGCGGGCCCGCCGCAGCAGGGACAGCAGCACGGCCCCGGAACGTGCGGCGATCTCGGGCGGCACCGCCGCGGGAATCGCCGAGCGGGGTGGATCGAGCAGGTCGGTGGACATGGGGCACCTCCGGAAGAGGGGAACGGAAGGAAGGCGGCACAGGGAGGGCGGCCGAAAGAAGAAGAGGGTGTTCGCCGGTCAGTGGCGTCGGCGCACGAAAAAGCGGCTCAACAGGACGCGCTGCACACGCGAAGAAGGTCGACGTGGCGCCTCGCCACCAGGACCTCCGCTGCGTTCATGCCCACAGCATGCACGCGCCCCCCGCCCCTGGGAACCCCCCAAGAATCCCCCACCACCTGCGAAGACACCCGCAGCCAGCACGTTTCCCGATAAAACCTACCGTTTTACCTGGGAATACATGAAGACGCTCCCCCGTCACCGCTCGTCCTCACAGTTACGCAGATCACAGCGCTCGCGAACCTCAGTGCAGACGCACCGTGACAACACCTCTACGGACAGTCCGCCCAGATGTCCGTTACGGAGCACACGCCGCGATCTCACACAGGCCCCCGTGCGCAACCCTCCTGCGGCACGGCGTAGGCGATCACGAACCAGCAAGGCACCGGACCGCACCGGCATCAGCGCAAGGCCGCCCCGCCGCCCGGGCCGATGCCCCGGCCCCTGACGCCGTCGAATTCCTGATCGGAGAGTTCCTCTATGGATGCTCGCCCAGGTCAGAGTCCGCCGATCGCGGTCGGCGGCTTCCCAGTCACTTTCTGCGGCCGGTGTCCGATTCGCCAAGGATTTTTTTCGTAGCGCGGCGCTTTTGCGATACACCTGGCACCTGGGATGGACGCGGCTCCCGTTCAGACTTATGAAATGCGCTTCCCCAGTCGTCGGCGGCCATGAAGAATCAATCCGCTGCTGTCTACGGCAGGGATTCGCCCTGGCCGACCGGCTGCGACCACTCGTACCGCCGATCCCAGCGCGGCGACCGCCCGCCCCTCCTCGGTCCGCCCTGACAGGATTCCTCGCCCAGCAGCGACGCGATGCCGCGGGTCACCGTTCCCTCCAGCCCCGCCGAGCGTGCCGCAGACCGCCCCGCACAGGATTGGAGATTTTCATTTCATCAGACATCTCCACCTTGCCACGCAACACCAGACACTGAACTACTTCTTGCCCGAGAATGCCGATATCACCACAGCCTCACGATTCGGCCGTTCCGAATAGCAGGTTCCATACGATAGATTAATCTGGTCAAGCGCCGCCCGGGCATGCCCTTTCGCGCTTGCCGGTGGCGCCGGAGTTCTTCACAAGGAGCATTTACGCATGAGTCATCCTAATGCGCCCGCGCCCGTCTGGAGAAAGAGCAGCCGGAGCAGCGACCCCGACCTCGCGGTGTGCGTGGAAGTGGCGTCGATCGGCAGCACCCGCGCCATCCGCGACTCCAAGGACCCGGAGGGCCCGCGGCTGTCGCTGTCCATGGCCTCCTGGCGCGCGTTCATGGAAGCGGTCAAGTCCGACGGCTTCCAAGCCTGAGCAGACGGAGGCGGAGGCGCGGATCCCGCAGTGGACCTCGCGAGCGTACCGGCGACCGCCGCGCCTCCAACCGACAGAGCGACCACATCACCGCAGGTCAAAAGCTCCGCGCTTGATCTCGTCCAACATCCCGCGTAAGACGGCCTTGGGTAGGACGATGGTCGTCCGCTGAGGCTCCTTGGTATCCCGAATGGCTCCGTAGGACGCGGAAGCGGCAAGGGAGACGCACCCTGTGTCCGAGCCGGATCTCTTACTCTTGCGCCAAGACGCCTTGTCCCAGTCTCCTTGACCGCCCATTACCTCTTCCGTCCTCGGGGGAGCATCGCGGTGGTTCTCGGTGAGAGAGGACGGCGCTGTCCGCGAGCCCGATCCCTCGGCGGCCGGATCGGCTGGATTCCCGCGACGCTCACGTGATCGCCGACAATTACCGAAGATAAACAATCTGTGCGGGCATACAAAATTTGCTCCCCCACTATACGCGGGGAGCATAGTCGTGTCCAGATCCGGAGAATTACATCCCAACGCCCATCATCCGGGCGTCGCGTCGAGCATTATTCTTACCCAGTCCGACTGACATTGAAACAGTCCCGAGCCAGACTCAGGGGACCGGAACGCGCCTGCAGTTCCGGCCCCCTGTTCGGTTTCCGTCAGACCGGAATCGGATAGATATCGCAGTCCGCACGAACTCCCTCTTGAGCGGCCGCGGTGGCCGGATGCTGAGGTCCGTGCACCCTGCGCATGCCGTCGATGGCCCGCGCCGTCAACGCGTCGGCCTCCTGCTCATCGCCCAGGGCGCGTAGATCGAGCCCGAGGTTGAACATGCATGCGAGCGCGGTGGGATGCTCCTCGCTGAGGACGCGCTGCGCCCGCTCCAGGGTCCGCCGGTCCCTCTCCATGGCCTCTTGGAAATTGCCGATCGCGTAGTGGTCGCTGGCCAGGTTGATCGCACAGACGATGCTGCGCGGATGATCAGAACCGAGAACCCGGTTCAGGATGTCCAGCGCCGTCTCGTCCAGCTTCTTGGCCTCTTCGAACTGCCCGTTCAGCCGGAGGGCGACCGCGAGGTTGATGTTCGCGCTCGGTGTGTTGGGGTGCTCGGGCCCGAACATCTGCAGGAAGTTCTCCGCCGTCACCCGCGCGAGGTGGATCGAGTCGGCGAGCCGGCCGACCTGGCGCAGGTTCACCGCGTGGTTCAGAGCGGCTGAGATCGAGCCGGGGTGATACCCCCCGTAGCGCTCGTTGTAGCGTTCGAGCGCCTCGGTGGAGAGGCCGAGTGCGCGTTCGTGGTCACCCGCTTTGCGCTCCATGACGGAGAACGCCGTCAGGCTCTCCGCGAGACCGGCGAAGCTGCTGCCGAAGGCGGACTCGAGACGCTGCGCGTTCTGCCTCGTCAGCTCCCGCGCCACGTCGAAGTTGCCCAGCTCCATCTCGTCCACGGCGATCGCCGCCAATGACGACAACGTGCGGGTGTGGTTCTCCCCGAAGATGTTCATCAGGTGCCCGTACGTCTGCCGGTCGACATTGAGCGCCGCACGGAAATCACCGTTGAGGCGGAGGCTGATGGCGTAGAGATGCGCCTGCTGCAGCGTGATCGGGTCGTCCTCGCCGTACATGCGGCGCAGCGCCTCGAAGGAGCGCTTGTCGTATTCGAGCGCCTGCTTGAACTGCCCCAGGTAGCGCAGGTCCGCCGTAACGAAGCGCTGCGCCTCGATCGTGCGCTCGTCGTCCACCCCGTACTCTTCGGCACGCAGGTCGCGGACCCGGACGTGATGGCCGTACGCCTCCTCGAACCGACCCTGCAGGCGGAGGGCGCGGCCGAGGTGGAGCATGGCCTCCTGCGTCTGCTCGTTCCCCTCGCCCAGCGTCTCCGTCCAGGTCTTGACCGCGGTCTCCGCCAGTTCGAGGAAGCCGCGGTGGTCGCCCCACTGGAAAAGGAAGTCGATCTCGTTGAGGACGAGCCGGCGCGTCCAGGGGTCGTCGAAGCCGACGATGCCCGAGTAGTGGATGTGGGGCAGCAGGTCCGCGTAGCGCCGCCAGTTGGCCGGCAGGGCCGGGTCGCGCGGGTCGAAGTTGGCCATCAGCTGGTACCCGCACCGGCGGAGTTCCTCCGCGTCCCCTGCGGGGATCTGGCCGACGAGGACCCGCTGCACCAGCCGGTGCAACATGATCGTGTTGTGCTTGTGGCTGATCCTGGCCAGCGCGTACCGGTTGATCGCACGGATCGCACGCCCTCGCCTGACCGGATCGCCCAGGGCCTCGACCAGCTCGGGAGGACCTTCGACGTTGCGCGCGCCTGACAGCATCCGCAGCGAGATCGGCTCCGGCGCGAAGAACGCGCAGACCTGGAGGAGTTGCAGCGCCGCGGGGTCACTCGTCCGCAGCCGGTCCAGCGAGACGTTCCAGGCGGCGGCGACCGGCAGCTCGTTGGCCACCAGCGCGGCGTCCGCCAGCAGTTCGGTCGCCTTCTCGTGCTTCTCCCGGAAGAGCTGCAGATACTCGTCGACCGGCATACCCGTCTCGGCGAGCCAGACTCCGGCCTGGGCGATCGCCAGCGGAAGGTCGCCGAGCACCTCCGCGAGCTCGTCCGCCTCGGCGTCGGCCAGCTCGGGCCCCCGGAGGCGGAGCAGCGCCTTGCTCTCATCCCGGGCGAACACGTCCACTTCGAGCGAGTTGGCGACCTTGGTCCACTCCTGGTTGCGGGAGGTGACGAGGATCTTGCCCGGGCCGTTGGTCGGGAAGAAGTCCCTGACGTCCTGCAGTTCCTCGGCGTTGTCGAAGACCAGCAGCCAATTGCGGTAGGGGCGGCCGAGGCGCAACGCCTCGCGGACGGCCGGTACCGCGACGTTGACCTCCTGGCTGACCGGAAGGTCGAGTTCGGCGGCCAGTTCGGCGAGGTCCTGCTGGATCTGACCGGGCCGTTCCGATCTGATCCACCAGATCACATCATAATCCGCCATATGGCGGTACACATACTCAATGGCTATCTGGGATTTGCCGACTCCACCCATTCCGTGCAACGCCTGGGGCAGGACCGCGGTCGTGCCCATCGAAAGACGCTCATGCAGCTGCTCCAGCAGCTCTTCTCGCCCGGTGAAGCTGATATTCTGGGGAGGTACGTTACCCCAGACGGGCGGCGGCTCGCCCGCCTTGCGCCCAACTTTCTCCGGGATATCTCGAACTGTCACACCGACTCCAAGGTGGGGGGGCTTGAGAGTATCCTCAGTTCCGGTGAGCTCGTCGAGAGCGGCAATATCCAGCGACTGCATGGAGCCAGTCCTTCCCGCATCCCGTACGACTCTATCCTTTTTTCCATAATAGGGGTCAAACTTGGCGTGGAGCTTTGCGTCCAGCACCTTGCCGTGCAGTTTGGCGTCCAGAACACTGGCAGGTCTCAGATAAGGCCCCGCAAGCGCTCGGAGCGCATGGAGGACCGGAACGGCGAACGGCACGAGTTCGGCGGTCAACTCCGGCATTTCATCCCGCTCCGGCGCGGTGACCAGGTCGGTCAACTCGCGGAGTCCGGCGACGCGGTCGCCCAGATGCCGAGCCACCGTGGTCAGCACCCGTGTCGTGTCGGAACGGCGCCCTCCGGCGAGGAGCTCGTCGCGGATGCCCGGAGCGAAGTCGAAGACGACCTCTTCCCGCGCGTCCGCCTCCGGCCCGGGCTCGGGCCGGACCCGGTGCAGCAGCCCGCTTCCGACCAGTTCGACCAGGTCCGAGGGCCGCGACTCCGGGAGCATGGTGCGCTGGACGAGCCGCATGACGGGAGCGTTCAGCGGTGCCGCGGCCAGGTGCACCGCCAGGGCGTACACGGTCGGGCTGACCGCCGCGCGGAACCGCCGGACGATCTCGGGCGCCGACGCCTCCGTGGCCGGAAACTCCGGCATGTCCGCCATATCCACGGCCGGAGAGGGCTCCGGGGGCGCTCCGCAGACGGCGACCGCGCCGTGCCAGTCGCTGCGGCGCGCCGCGGCGAACGCCGCCCAGCCGGCGAGCTGGCCGGGCTCCAGCTCGATCACGGGCACGTGGACCTGCGCACGGTCCGCCTGCGGCGCCGCGGTCCCCGGGTCACCGCCGAGCGGCGGCGCGGGGTAGCACACGCGGTAGAGGCGGTTGGCGATCGCGGGCGCCGCCGTGTAGAGCTTGGCCGGCCGGGTGGCGAGACCCGTGCGCCGCCACTGGCGCCGGGCGAGCAGATTGATCACCACGATCGGGGCGTGCCGCCCCCACCCGGCCAGCAGGCGCTGCGCGGCCCCCGAGTGCCAGGCGTCTCCGATCCCGTCCGTCAGCACCAGGATGAGCCGCCGGTCACGGCGGCCCCGGGAGGCGAGCCCCGCGGGATCGCGCGCCGCGGCCAGCGGTCCCGGCTCGCGCAGCGCCAGCGGCGCCGTCCCGGAGGCGTCGGTGTCGAGCAGGTGCGTACGGATCATTCCGAAGGCGCCGACGGCCCCGAGGCATTCGATGAACCGATCGGTCGTCGGCCGGTTGAGCGCGGCCAGGCGCCCGTCGTCCACGACGACGTCGAGATCGAGCCAGCGTTCGGGGACGGGCCGTGTCTGGGGCAGCCAGAGCCCGTCCTCGGCCGCGCGGATCGCGGTCGCCTCGTCGTCCAGCTCCAGTTCGCCCCGGCGGGATGCGACCGCCCGTTTGAAGGGGCGCAGCGCCTGTTCGAGGCGGCGGCGGTCGGCCAGCGGCCGTACTCCGGTGAACGGATCGCTCCGCACGGGGAAGGGAAAAGGCGCGGGCGCGCCATGTCCGTTTTGGCCCGGCCCTCGATGCGGCCGAGGGGCCGGTGGACCGGCCGCCACTCCGTTACGCGTCGCCGGCGGCGTCCTGATCGCGGGCGGCGTCGGCGGGGCCGTGCGGCCGGAGGTGTCGCGCGAAGCCCCGTTCCGGGAGTCGCCCTCCGCAGGGCCGGCGCGATCGGCGTCAGGGGATCCGCCGCCGGGCGCCCGCGGGGGCTCGGCCCGAGGTGCGCGCCGGGCGGCGTCGCCGCCTTCGCGGCCCGCCGCGAGGGCGGCCGCGTTCATCTGCGCGGCCAGCCAGATGGCGTCGGAGACCTCGTGCCAAACGGGAGGACCGGCCGGGGCGTCGGAACGTCCCGCGCCCTGCGCCGCTCGGTCTCCGATCCGTTCGCTCACTCAGGCGCCACTTCCAACCGTTGCCAGATCAGATCCAGAAGCCGTTCCCAGCCGGGGTCCGGATCCCGCGCGCCGGAGGCCGCGAGGTAGACGGCATTGAGCAACTGGTCGGCGGCGAGCCCGCGGTGGCTCCTGCGGTGCTCCAGGAAACTGCGCACCAGCCGCCGGGTGCGTTCGTCGGAGCGCTCGGCGAAGTGCGCCGCCACCATATCGGCGAGCCGGGTCTCGTCGGGCTCTTTCATCGAGAACTGCAGGCACCGGCGCAGGAAAGCGGGCGGGAACTCGCGCTCGCCGTTGCTGGTGATGACCACGATGGGAAACGCGCGGCAACGCACGTTTCCGCGCGCGATTTCCGCCGTCCCGTCCGGATCGGCGGTGTGGACTCTCACCACGGGTTCGCGGGCACTGATGCGGGAGAGTTCGGTGATTCCGTATTCGCCCTCCTCTAAAACGTCGAGAAGGTCGTTCGGTAGGTCTATGTCGCTTTTGTCGAGTTCGTCGATGAGAAGCACGCGGGGCAGCTCGTAAGGCAGCAGCGCGGTGCCCAGCGGGCCGAGCCTGAGGTAGTGCCCCACTCCGGCGTCGGTCAGAGCGGCGACGGTCGGATCATCCTCGACCTGCGCTTCCGGTAAGTCCCCGGCCTGGCCCGCGAGCCTCCTGCGGCCCGTCGCGGCGTCCTGCGCCCTGCCGATCGCGTCGTACTCGTAGAGTCCGTCGCGCAGCGTGCTCCGGCTGCCGATGGGCCAGCGCAGCACCCGGCCGAGCCCCAGCTCGCGGGTGATCCGGTAGGCGAGGGTGGACTTCCCGACGCCCGGCTCACCGGTGACCAGAAGCGGCCGCCGCAGGAACAGCGCGGCGTTGACGGCGTCGACCTCCGCGGGGTCGGCCAGCCGCGGCCGCGCGCTCACGGGGCCGAGCCGGCGGACGAGGTCGCGCTCGTCGTCGGGCGGAGGCGGGAGCGGGGGCCCGCCGTCGAAGGCGCGCCAGGGGGGCGGCGGAGGCAGTGCCGCGGCGAACCGTCCGGCCGGCAGGGGGCGCCCGTTGCCGCGATAGATCCACCACGCGGCACGGGCGTCCTTTGCGGCGTCTCCCGGGCCGGCGGGCATGGGCGCGTCACGAGGGTGAGGGACCTCGGGCGGCTCGTCAGCGGCCATCGACGATGTCCCCTTCTGATGTGGCTATGGGTCCTTGCGATGGAGGTTCGAACTCGGGCAGAACCGGTGAAGGCCACCTTAGGTCGAGCATCCCCTTTGCGGCGACCCTTCGCAAGGCTTTGAAGGACGCGGACGGCCGCGACCGTTTATCGGTCGCCTCGCGCTGACTGTCACGTCCGGGATGCCGGGGCCCGCAGAGCACGGGCATCGTCCAAGAAGTGGTTCGGGTCGTCCCATAGGAGGGTCACCTCCAAGGCGGAGCGACCATTATGGACCTCCGAGGGCGGCGCGTTTCCCCGCAGCCGTTTGATGTCGGTGGGCAGGCCCCTGATGTCGGGACGGTCGACGACCTGCCGCACCGCCTCCCGCGTTTCCGGAGCGAGCTGATCCGCCCGGTGCCAGAGCACCACGGGCACTCCCGCACGCAGCGCCTTCCAGAGTTCGCTCCGGCCCGGCTCGCGATCGGGCGGGCCGCTCAGCACGCACGCGACGATCTCCCGGCTGCTCAGCAGCCGATCGCCCATAGGACGCGGGTGGGCGGGCTCCCCCGGAGCGGCCCAGTAGGTGACGCCGTCGACGGCCTCGACGAGCACCTGCCAGCGCTGCCGCCAGGCGCGGTGAATCCCGAGCTCGCGCAGCCTCTCCTGGCACCGGACGAGGATCTCGTACTCCGCGCCGAGCGGGGGCGGATCGGGCATCTCGGAGACGTCACGCGTCCACTGGTCCACATCGAGATTGATCATGTGCAGCGGCAGCACGAACTCCAGCACCAGGGAGTCGTCGAGCTCGTAGGCCCAGCCGCGCTCGGCCTCGTGGATCAGGTCGCCGACGTGCTCGCGCACCGCGCTCAGCGGGACCACCCGGTCCTCCCCCGGCTCGGGGCGCCATTCGAGCGGGTGTATCTGCCGCCAGTGCGAGAGCCGGCACATCATCTCGTCCCCGACGAGGTCCGGCAGCGGTTCGAGCTGGATGATGAGGTAGATGGGCTTGTCGGCGCGCGTCGCGAGCGCCCCGGAACGGTCCCGCATCCGGTCGAGGTAATCGGCCTGCGCGACGTTGCCGTCGCCGCGCAGCTGCTCCGTCTGCATCGCCAGCCACTCGCGCAGCCTTTTGAGCCGCCATGCCTCCTCGGTCCCGGCGTTTCCCGCCGACTGCCGTGTCTGCATGGTCTGCAGCAGCATCGCGACGAATATGAGGTGCGGCGAGGGTTTGCCGGGAGCCGTGTTGTGGTCGAGGAGGGCTGAGAACGCGTCCCATGCGTCGGTGAGCCGGAACGGGACGGTGGCGATGCTGTTCCCGGTGGCGGCCACATAGAGCCGGGTGAGGGACCGTATCCGCAGGCCGGTCAGCAGGTCCTCGATCTGGGTCTCGACGACCGGTTCCAAGTGGGCGCGGACGGGGCTCATCATGCGCTTGAGCCGCGCCACGGCCGCGGTCGGGCCGGCCACGAACTCGACCGCGCGGACCAGCAACTGCAGCCCGTCGGGAATTTCCCGGCAGGCGAGGACGAGGTTGTAGAGGTAATACCTCGGCTGCGGATGGTCCGGCAGCAGCAGCGGCGCGCGCACGTGCTCGCTGATGTAATGCACGACGATGGAGCGCCCGCCCGCCTCCCGCATATCCGGTATGTCAGTGAGCAGCGCGACGATGTCGGCGGTGGACGGCTCCGTGCGGATCTGCTCCTGCGCATGCCCCAAGGACATCGCCGTCTGCGGCACCAGGGCCGGTGACCTCGTCTCCTCGTCCGCCATGCGCCGTCTGCCTTCCCGCCCCTCGGCCGTTCCGCCAGTCAATGTAGGCCGCGATCATCCGGTAGTTCTGCGTCGCCGGACACAATGGGATTTACCACACAACCGCAACGGCGCCCATTCACCGGCACGGCCGCTCGGCACGGTACTTGCCGGAGCGAGCACGATGCGTGCACAGTTGGGGGCAATCCAACTTCAAGGGGCATCAGAGGTCATGCGGAACGGCTCCGGAGAAGCGGGGACCGGGTGGACCCCGACCGGCCATTGCACGCTCTTCGTCTGCGACATCATCGGTTTCGGCAAACGCCCCGACCACGTCCAGAGCCATCTGCGGGAGGTCCTCTACAAGGCCCTGCGGAACTGTTTCGAGGCGTCGGGCCTGCCCTTCGAGGACTGCTACCGGGAGGATCGCGGCGACGGGGCCATCGTCGTGCTGCCGCCGTCCTGCGACCCGGCCCGCCTCGTCCACCCGCTGCCCGACCACCTGCGCGGCGCCCTCCGCAGGCACAACGAACTCGCGGCGGAGCACGCGCGGATGCGGCTGCGGATCGCGCTGCACAGCGGGCCGCTCGAAACCGATGACAACGGCATGGTCGGCACCACCGTCAACCACGTCAGCCGGCTCCTGGACGCGCCGTCCTTCAAGGAGGCCCTCGCCGCCGTACCGGCCGACCTGGGGGTCCTCGCGTCCGACGAGTTCTTCGGCGCGGTGATCCAGCATGGCCGCGGCGCCATCGACCCCACGGAGTTCAGTCCGATCGGCGTGCACCTCAAGGAGACCGACACCACCGCCTGGCTCTGCGTTCGCGGCGGGGGCTCGCCGGCATCGGCGGGGACGCCCGCGCGAGTGGGGCCGCTTCCGGCCAACGGCAGCGGACCGGCGGCCCCCGGGCCCGAGGCCCGCCCTCTGCCGGACGAGGCCGACGGCCCCCGCGCCCCCGGGCTCTTCGAGATCGTGGACCGCCTCATGGACATTCCGCTGCTGACGACGGCCGAGGGCCGCCAGCAGATCGTCGACGACCTGCGCAAGGACATCGCGATCCGCATTCCGCGCCGCACGCAGCCCCACCTGGACGTCCATTCCATCGTCCGCACGTGCCTGGAGTTCCCCGGCGGGCTGGAGGAGTTCCTCGCGCTCGTCCACGCCTACGCCGGGGAGTCGTCACAGGTCCAGGCCCTGGACGCCGCGGTTGCCAGACTGATCGGCCGCGCCCCCTGACATCCCAGGGTGAAGGCGGCTGAATCACCAGTTCACGGGGAGTTCCAGGGGGCCGTGGAAAAGGGAGTCTTTGCGCCATTCGACGGCTGAGGGCGGGACGGCCAAGCGCAGGTCGGGGAAGCGCCTTGTCAGGGCGGTGAGGGCGGTGCGCAGCTCGGTTCGGGCCAGGTGGGATCCGATGCAGAAGTGCGGGCCGTGGCCGAAGGTGATGTGCTTGTTGTCTGTGCGGCCGAGGTCCGTCACCTCGGGCTCGGTGAAGACGGCGGGATCGTGGTTGGCCGCTATCGCCGACACCGCGACCACGCTTCCGGCGGGGATCGTCACACCGCCCACCTCCACGTCCCGGAGTGCCAGGCGGGGGGTGGGGACGGGCACCGACGGCACCGTCCGCAGCAGTTCCTCGACGGCCGATTCCACCAGGTCCGGGTCACGGCAAAGTGCGGCGTACATCCCGGAACTCGTCAGCAGAGCGTGCGCGCAGCGGCCGAGCTGGTTCATCGTGGGGCCGTGCCCGGCGATCAGCAGGGTGACGGCGAGGCTGACCAGTTCCCGCTCGGTGATCCGGTCCTCCCGGTCGCGGGCGGTCAGCATGTCGCTGAGGAGGTCGTCGGCGGGTTCGGCTCGCTTGGCCGCGACCAGTTCGACGATGTAGCCGTAGATCGCCGCCCGGACGCGGTCGATCTCCTCCTGGGTGTGGCCGCGCACCGACACGATCGTCTCGGCCCAGGCGCGGAAGGAGGCGCGGTCCTTGTAGGGGACGCCGAGCAGCTGGCAGATGTCGGTGAGCGGCAGCGGCGCGCAGAGCGACTGGACCAGGTCGGCGGGCTGCCCGCCCGCGGCCATCTCGTCCAGCAGTCCGTCGACGGCGTCCGCGATGTCCTCCCGCATCGACTCGACGCGGCGGCGGGTGAACGCCTTGGCGACCACCCGCCGGAGCCGGGTGTGCTCGGGCGGGTCCATGTCGAACAGGACGCGGCCGGCGCCGACCGGGTCGCCGTCGGCGTCGGTGGGGGTGCGGGGAAGGAACGACGCCGCGCTGCTGAACGCCGGGTCGGCCAGGACGTGCTGCGCCTCGGCCGCCCGGGTCACCACGTACCCGATGTCGCCCGACGGCATCCGCACGCGCGCGACCGGGCCCGGCGCGCGGATGTCGCCGATCAGGGGCGGTGTCTCCGCGGTCATCGCTCTCCCTGCCCCGCCGTCGACGCCGGGGCGGTGCTTTCCTCTCGGTACGGGTTGTCCGAGTCGACGTGGTCGCGGATGTGCGTGCGGGTCGCCCGGACGGTGGCGCCCAGGTCGCGGAACGTGGCGGCGACCGCTCGGTGCTCGGGCGATTCGACGAAGCTCGTGTGGGCCGCCTCGTCGGTCCAGTCGCTGACCAGGAGGTAGGTGCCGGGGTCCGCGGCGTCGCGCGACAGCGACTGCGCGACGCAGCCGGGGTGGCGGGCGGCGACGGCGGAAATCCGGTGCCAGACCCGTTCGAACTCCGTGCCGCGCGCCTCGTCCATGCGGATCTCCAGCAGCAGCCGGTACGTCGCCTGCCGCCGGTCGGCCGACCAGTGGTAGAACTCCTCGGCCTGCGCCTGGCGCATGGCCGGGCGGTCCTTGTCATAGGGGACGAGCAGCGTCGCGAGCCTGGCGTCGATCTCGCGGAACAGCGGATCGCCGGCCGCGGCGTACAGCGCGTCCTTGAACGACGCGTCGCCTTCGACCAGGTGGATGTACAGGTCGTGGTAGGTCAGCAGGGTCCGGCGCGCGACGCCGATGCGGCGGGGCAGGTCGGTGCGGTCGTGCTCGCGGAACGCCGCCGCCACGGCGTCCCGGGCGCCGGGCGCGATCTTTCGGACCATGACCGCCCGGTGGGTCGGGGGCGGGGCGTACGGGAGCATGCTCGTCCTCCTTGGCATCGGGTCCGGGAGCCGGCCGCTGGTGCGGCGCACTCGGTCACGCGGCTTCTTCGGTGCGGCATTCGAGAACGGTCCAGCGCCCCTCCGGGGGACGGTTGGCCAGCGCGAACCCGCACCGGGCCAGCAGCCGCCGCCACTCCCCCAGCCGCCGCTCCCGGCCGCCGAACAGGACGAGCATGTCGAGGTCGAGGAACTTGGCGTGGTCCCATCCGTTGCCCTCCGCCACCACGTGCTCGACGATGAACAGCCGCGCCTCCCGGTCACCGATCGCCTTGCGGACGGCGGTCAGCAGCTCGGCGGCCCGCTCGTCCGGCCAGTTGTGCAGGACGGCCTTGAGCACGTAGGCGTCGCAGTCGTCCGGCAGCGGATCGGTGAAGAAGTCCCCGGCGACCGGGGTGACGCGCTCGGCGACCCCCTGCGCGTCGAGCACCTCCGCCGCTGCGGCGACGACGGCAGGCCGTTCGAACAGCACGCCCGACGCGTCCGGCGCCCGCTCCAGCGCCGCCGCGAGGAAGTGGCCCTGCCCGCCGCCGAGGTCGGCGATCCGGCGGAACCGCTCGGGTTCGACGACGTCCAGGTGCCGTCCGGTCTCCCAGCGGCCGAGGGTGGTCATGGTGCGGTCGAAGTGGGCGCCGTCCTCGGGGTTGTCCTCGAAGTAGTGCCAGATGTCGGAGCCCAGCGCGGGCACGGTCGCGGGCTCGCCGGTGCGGACGCTGTGCGCCAGCGCCCCGAACGGCTTGGTCACGAAGGGCCGCGCGCTGTGCAGGACGAGCGGCAGCAGGCTGCGGGGGTCGTCGGCGCGCAGCGCGTCGGAGAGGGGGGTGCTCGCGAACCGCCCGTCGGGCCGTTCTTCCATGATCCCGACGGAGGCGGCGCAGCGCAGCAGGCGGTAGAGCGCGTCCGGCAGGGTGCCGGTGGCCGCGGCCAGGTCGGTGACCGACCGCGGTCCGGACGCCGTCAGGTCCGCCACCCCGAGTTCCGCCAGCGTGCTCACCACCGCGGCCAGCCGCATGCCGCACGTCAGGTACAGCAGGCGCCGCGCGTGGAGATCGCCGGAGGCGTCCCCGCCGGACCCGTCGCCTCCGCGGGCGCGGGCCCGGTCCTCCAGGACCGCCTTGATGTGCGCCATCTGCTCGACGGTGCCGCGGTTGATGCGGTCGCGCATCGCGTCCTCGCCGATCGGGGAGTCCGGCTTCATCGCGAACTCCTGCGTCCACCGCATCAGCACGCCCGCCGGCTGCTGCCGGTACTCCCAGCGGATGTTCATGAACGCGAACGGCCCGGTCTCCAGGCGGTGGGCGCGGACGGTCCGCGTCTCGGGGTCGGGGGTGCGCCGCGACACCCACGACCAGACCCTGCCCTGCTCGTCCGGGTGGGTGGTGAGCCGGAACGTCACCGAGGCGCCGTCCCGTTCGAGGATCTCCGCGGCGGCGTACTCGGTGAACAGCTCCGGCCATCCCGCCACGTCGTTGGTGTGCTCCCATACGAGGTCCATGGGGGCGTCCACCAGGATGTGGTTGTCGGTGCACGCGGTCATCGCACCTCCCCCTCCGCGGCCGCGGCCCGGTTGAGGCGGCGGAGCATCTCCGCGGGGGTCGCGGGGTCGGACAGCGCGTCCTCGTCGAGTTCCAGGCCGAAGCGCTCGGCCATCCGCGCGGACACCTCCATCAGCGCGACGGAGTCGTAGCCGAGGTCGGCGAACTCCCGGTCGGCGATGTCGCCGCCGAGGTCGACGCCGTCGGCCTCGCCGGCGCAGGCGCGCAGCACGGTCACCAGGTCGGTCAGGGTTATCGGGCCGTCTTGGGCCATCTCAGCTCCAGCGTTCGGTTCCGGAAGGGGCGCGGGACGTCCGCGGACCGCGTGGTCCGGCCTCGGACGGGTTCGCGGGCGTGCACGCGGCCAGGACGAGAGCGCTGTTGAATCCGCCCTCGCCGCGCGCGAGGACCAGCGCGTGGTCGATGCGGGCGGGCCGCGGCCGCCCGGTGACCAGGTCGAGCCCGTAGGACGGGTCGGGCCGGACGTCGGCGGTGGGCGGGATCAGCCCGTCGCGGATGGCCAGCAGGCAGGTCGCGACGTCCACGGCGGCGCCGCCCGCCGACATCCGGCCGGTCATCGCTTTGGGCGCTGTCACGGGCACCCCGCCGGCGCCGAACAGGGCGGTGAGCGCCTCGGCCTCGGCCCGGTCGAGCTCCGGGCTTCCGGCGGCGTCCGCGAACACCACGTCGATCCGCTCCGGGGCGACGCCCGCGTCGGCGAGCGCGCGCGCCGCGGCGTTGCGCAGCGTCCCCGGACGGCCCGACCCGGGCGGCGGGTCCATCGTCGCGGCGTACCCGGCGATCCGCCCGTAGAAGTGGCGGGCGCCGCGGGCGCGGGCGCGGCCTTCCCGCTCCAGCACGAGGACCGCGCCGCCCTCGGCGATCACGTGCCCGGTGGCGTCGGCGGCGAACGGGCGGTAGGCGGTCGCCGGGTCGTCGCCCGCGGACAGCCGCGGAGCGGTCGTCGCGTCCCGGCCGACCGCCATCGCGGTGACCGCGTACGAGCACAGCGGCGCCTCGAACCCGCCGGTCAGCACGCCGTCGGCGCCCCTGCGCAGCACGCGGCCGGCCTGCCCGATCGCGTCCAGCGCCCCGGCCTGGCCGCTGACCAGGACGCCGCAGGGGCCGCGCAGCCCGTGCCGGATGGAGATCTGGCCGGTGTTGACCGCGTAGAACCAGGCGTACGACTGGTACGCGCTGACCTTCTTCGGCCCCGCCGACCACAGCTTGCGCAGCTCGTTCTCGCCGAACTCGAACCCGCCCGCCGAGTTGGCCAGCACGACGCCGTAGCGCAGCGAGTCCTCCGGGGACGGCGACAGCCCCGAGTCGGTGAGCGCCCATTCGGCGGCGGTCAGGGCCAGCTGGGTGACGCGGTCGGTCTGCGGCAGCAGCCGTCCGGGGAGGTGGTCGTCCGGGACGAACCCGGGGACCTCGCCGGAGAGCCGCACCGGGTAGCCGCTCGGGTCGAACCGCGTGATGGGCCCTACCGCGACGCGCCCGGCGAGCGTCGCGGCCCAGTGGCGCTCGGTGCCGAGGCCGCTCGGCGACACCACGCCGAGCCCGGTGATGACCGCGCGCTCCCCGTTCGCGGTCGCCGCGGTCCCGGTCATCCCGGCCACCGTCCCGGGGCGCTGAGCACCATCGCGCTCTGGAAGCCGCCGAATCCGCTGCCGACCGTGAGCACCGTGTCGACCCGCTGCTCCCGCGCCGTCACCGGAACATAGTCCAGGTCGCATTCGGGGTCGCGGTTCCGGAGGTTCGCGGTCGGCGGGACGAGGTCGTGCTCGATGGCCAGCGCGCACGCCGCCACCTCGATCGCGCCGATCGCGCCGAGCGAGTGGCCCACCACCGACTTGATGGAGCTGACGGGCACCCGGTAGGCGTGCTCCGCGCCGAGCCCGCGTTTGAAGGCGGCCGTCTCGTGCCGGTCGTTCTGCCTGGTGCCCGACCCGTGCGCGTTGACGTAGTCGACGCCGCTCGCGGGGACGCCCGCCTCGGCCAGCGCGCTCCTGATCGCCTCCGCCATCTCCGCGCCGTCGGGCCGCAGGCCGGTCATGTGGTAGGCGTTGCAGCGGGACGCGAACCCGCGGATCTCCGCGTGGACGTGCGCGCCCCGCGCGCGGGCGGCGGCGGAGTCCTCCAGTACCAGCATCGCCGCGCCCTCGCCGAGGACGAACCCCGCCCGGGTGGCGTCGAAGGGGCGGCAGGCCCGCTCGGGGTCGTCGTTGTCGGGGGAGGTCGCCCGGATCGCGTCGAAGCAGGCCACCGTGATCGGGGAGATGGGGGCTTCGCACGCCCCGGCCAGCACCACGTCCGCGGCGCGCTCGCGGATGATCTCCACCCCGTGCGCGAGGGCGTCCAGTCCGGAGGTGCATCCGGTCGACACCATGCAGGCGGGGCCTTCCGCGCCGACCTCCCAGGCGACCTCCCGGACCACGGACGTCGGGACGAGGTAGTCGGGCAGGTGCGGCGATCCGTACGACGGATCCACCACCGCGAGACGACCGCTGTCGCTGACCACGCTGTACTCGCGTTCCAGGGAGCCGGTGCAGCCGACCGCGCTGCCGACGACCACGCCGGTGCGGGCCGGGTCGAGGCCGCCGGAGCCGAGCCCGGAGGCGGCCAGGGCCTCGCGGGCGGTGACGACGGCGAACTGGGCGGCGCGGTCCATCCGGCGCCGCTGCCGGGGCGTCAGCCCGTGCCGGCCGGCGTCGAAGTCGATCTCCGCCGCCACCCGGGACCGGAAGGGCCCCGGTTCGAAGGCGGTGATCGTGCGGAAGGCGGGTTTGCCGCCGGTGACGGTCTCCCAGAACCCGCCCGTGCCCGGAGCGCCCGGCGCCAGGACCCCGATCCCGGTGATCGCGACGGGACGGGCCGGGCACTCGCTCATGCCCGCTCCCGCGTGCCCGCGGCGGACGGCGCCGCATCCATCGCCGGCCCGGGCTTCGCGTCCACCGACGGGGGCGGCCCGTCGCCGGGCGGCTCCGCGGTCTCCACATGCCCCATCTCGGGGCTCGGCGCCAGCGGCCCGAGGAACAGCACGGCCGTAACCGGCCGGTCGCCGCGGTTCTCGTAGCGGTGCCGGGCGCCCCGCCGGATCAGCAGCGACTCCCGCGGGCCCACGGTCTGCTCCGCGCCGTTGACGGTGACGAGAAGCCGCCCGTCGGAGACGTAGACGTGCTCGTCGGTGTACGGGTGGTAGTGCTCGCTGACGCGCTCACCCGGCTCCAGTTCGAGGAGCGCCATGAAGCCCGCCGTCGTCCGGGCCGTGCCCGGCGACAGGAGCACCCGGACGGTGCCGCCGAGCCGGTGGTTGGGGACGACGTCGCCGGCGCCGACCTTGACGGCTTCGAGAGCGGTCACGTCGTCCCGCCCCGCCTTCTGGGCGAGACCGGCCCGGCGGAGCGGGGGACGAGGGGGACGAGGGTGCGGGTCATCAAGGGCGTTCCTTTCGGAGAACCGCGCGAACACTCTTCTTATAACCAGGAATTGACGATCAATTACTGGCCGCAGGTAGATTGTTGCGAGGCACTCTGCAAATCCACCGGCCCCCCCTAAAAGGGAATTTGATTTGAGTTGATTACTCCGTATGCCCGAGCTGGGCGGCTCGCCAGATGAACGCGGTTCGCTGGCTTTTCAGCCGTGGAGGTCGTCGATCACGGCACTGGCGATCATCACTTCTGAGCTGCCAGGAAGACCATCATGGCCGTGGCCCCGAAGATCGGGGCCACGGCTCCATCCGGATCGCCTCGCCATAAGTCGATCGCATCGGACGACACGAGAAACACGGGCGTCGATTTCGACGAAAACGGCGGCCGCGATGCCACCCGGAACGGTTGCACGTTCAATGAAGGCGTTCTTGGACCACTCTCGCTCCAGTACTCTCACCAGGACGGATCAATTGTCTTCGGGGCGGCCTGGAAGGCAGGATTCCCTGACGGTTCGCGGACACCCGAAAGCGGAATGCCCGGGATTCCCGCCGGCACCGTGCCGGTCGGCCGACCGAGCGAGAGGCGGTCGGCCGCGGCAGCCGGGGACCGCGGGCGACGGCGGCCGCGGCCGGCATCGGCATGGGCACCGCCTCGGGCTCACCGATGCGAGTGAATGCGGGGTGAATGCGGGTGAATCCGTGCGCCGGACGCCGATGCGGCCTCTAGAGTGATCTTGGGCGGCAGTCGGGACGATCCGAGGGGCAGACGTGACCGAAGACCAGGTGGACCTGAACACCGAGATCCCCCATTCCGCCCGGGTCTACGACTACATCCTCGGCGGCAAGGACAACTACCCGGCGGACCGGGCGGCCGCGGCGAACATCGTCGGTGATTGGCCCAACCTCCCGAAATCCATGCGCGCCAACAGGAACTTCATGGCGCGGATGACCCGCCGCCTGGTCGATGAGTTCGGCATCCGGCAGTTCCTGGACATCGGCACGGGGCTCCCCACCTCCCCCAACCTGCACGAGGTGGCCCAGGCCGTCGCGCCGGAGTCGCGGATCGTCTATGTCGACAACGACCCGATCGTCCTGGTCCACGCCCGCGCTCTGCTCACGAGCGCGCCGGAGGGCAGGACCACCTACCTCGACGCCGACTTCCTCGATCCCGACGCGATCCTGGGCTCCAGCCGCCTGGGCGAGACCCTCGACCTGAGCCTGCCCGTCGCACTGAGCCTGATCGCGATCGTGCACTTCATGCCGGACGACGCCGAGGTCCAGCGGATCATCGACCGCCTGATGGAGCCCCTGGCTCCGGGCAGCATGCTCGCGCTGTCGACCTGCACGGCCGACAGCGCACCGGAAGAGGTCGCGGCGGGCGTGGCGGCCTACAACGCCAACGGCATCCCGCTGGTGGCGCGGACGAAGCCCGAGGTGGAGCGCTTCTTCGGCGGCCTGGAGATCCTCGACCCGGGCATCGTGCTCGTGAACCACTGGCACCCCGACCAGGCGGCGTCCGAGGTCGCGGACGCCCACGTCCACATGTACGGGGGCATCGGCCGCAAGCGCTGACCCGTCCCGCGCCCGCCTCGCAGTGCGCGAGCAGGAGCGCACCATACGGCGAGGACTGCAACGAGGCGGGCGGGGCGCGGCCCCACCCGCCTCGCGCAGGACGGCCGTTACTGCTTCAGCAGGGTTCGCATCCTCGCTATCTCGGCGGTCTGCGAGGAGACGATGCTCCCGGCCATCCGCTTGGCCGGCGGGAACATCCCGGCGGACTGCTCGGTCCTGGCCATGGCCACGGCGCCCTCGTGATGCTCGATCATCATCTCCAGGAACGCCTTGTCGAACGCCTCGCCCTTGGCCGCCTTCAACTCCTTCATGTCCTGCTCGCTCATCATGCCGTCCGTGCCGCCATGGTGCATGCCGCCCATGCCGGTCATGCCGGGTGAGGGAACCGGAGCGCCCCAGTCCTTCAGCCACCCGGAGAGCTGCTCGATCTCCGGCGCCTGCGCCTTCCTGATCTCGGCGGCCAGGGACTTCACCTCCGCGGAGGAGGCCCGGGCGGCCGCGAGGTCGGCCATCTCGACCGCCTGCCGGTGATGCGGGATCATCATCTGCGCGAACATGACGTCCTGGCCGTTGTGCCGGCCCGCCTGCGCGCCGCCCGGAGCGGGTGACGAGCTCGCGGACGTCGAGTGCCCCGTCGTTCCGTGGGAGTCCTTGCCGTCACCGCACGCGGCCAGAGCGATCGCCATGGCCGGGACGGTCACGAGCGCGAACGCTCGCTTCATCGTGGTGTGCCTTTCGTGTCGAGATCTGTGATCGGTGGTCGGCGACGACGCCCAGGCGGGCATCGCCGAAGACCTGTCACAGCCTCAGCACGCTCAACCGATGCAGGGACGGTCGCGGCGGCGGCCGCCCCACCAGCAGGATCCGGACCCGTGCAGACCGGGGCGCGGCCACGGCGGGCGACGCCCGCAGGTGCAGCGCCAGGATGGCCGCGGCGACCGCGAGCACGGTCAGCATGGCCAGGCAGAGCTGGCCGCCGGGATGGTCGGGGTGGTCGGAGTGGTGACCGCCCGTTCCCTCACCATGAGGCGAATGGTGCTCTGCCATCGCGCCCCCGACCGGGGTGGCGTGCCCGGCCGCCATGGACGTCAGTGGAACGCCGCTCATGTCGGCCGGGTTCGAAGCGGCCTCGAAGCCGTGCATCGCCAGCAGGCCGAAAAGCACGCACAGGCCGAACACCGCCCGGAGGACGCGCTGACGCGGAGAGTGCTCCGTCGCCCCCTTCAGCCGTCCCACCCGCCGTTCCGCTCGTACCGCCCCGGATGCCGCGCTCTCTCTGCGCCGTGCTCCCCGATCCTTGGGAACAGCGTAGCGATCGGCAGGCATCGGCTGAGGCCATACCTCCCCGCCACGCCGGCCGTTCTGGACGAGCGCGGGTGAGAGGGCCGACAGGTATCAGCCTGGCAACCGTATTCAGCGCGCGACCGTCAAAGGGTTCGTCCGCTTTCGTCCGCACGAGTCGCCGCACGAGAATCGGGCGACCGCCTACGGAGGAGTGATCGAGTGAAGCAGCCCGTCCCGTACGTCATTCCCGAGGCCAGGGAGAAGGCGATCGCCCTGGTCGCCGGAGGCGACATGATTCCCGCCATCAAGCTGATCCGGCAGGTCACCGGGCTCGGGCTCAAAGAGGCCAAGGATTACGTGGACGGCCTCAAAGGTGAGGCGTATGCGCGGTCGGTTCCGGTCGACGTCCAGGCCAAAGCGCGCGCGCTGATCGCTGAAGGAAGAGGGAAGGACGCGGTGAAACTCGTCAAGCGGGAGACCTCTCTCGGGACGAGAGGGGCCAAAGAGTACGTCGACGCCGTCCGAGCCGGTTGGGTCCCCGCAGAGCCGCCCGGGGAAAGGCCCGTGCTGTCGGACCGGGTACGGGCCTTCAAGGCCGCCGGAGACTACGAATCGGCCATCGCGCTCGTCTGCGCCGAGACCGGCATGCAGCGCGAGGAGGCGCACCGCTTCATTGAGGCACTCCGCTGACCGCTGGCAGCGGGGACATGGAAGAGCCGCCGTCAAGGCGCTCCTCCGCCGGTATCACCACCCTTTCAAGGGAACGAGGAGCAGGGAAATGCGTGAACGTGGTCGGGGGCAGGCCCGAGCCTGCCGCGTGGGAGCGGGGGCGTTAGCCCTTCTCTTGGCTATCTCCGCATGCGGGGATGGAGGTGACGATGATTCCGGCGGCCCGGAGAAGACCGGCAAGGCGGCCGCCGAGGCCGGTTTCGCGGTCCCGATGGCGCACGACTCGGGCCCGGCGCACGTCGAACTCCTGAAGCTGAGCAGGACCTCCGCCAATACCGTCACGGGGCAATTCCGCGTCGTCAACGATGGACAGAGCGAACTGAAGCTGCGGATCAGTCTGTTCGAGGGCGGCCGTGAGGGCGACATCCGCAGTCTGGAGGCGAACGGGATCGGATTGCTCGACGGGATCGGCGGCAAGCTCTACATGCCGCTGAGGACGGCCGACGGCACGTGCCTGTGCACCGCGCTCGGCGCCGAGGGGCTCCCGCCCGGTGCCTCGCTGGACGTCTACGCGGTCTTCCCCGCTCCGCCCGCCGCGGTGAAGAGGGTGACGGTGACGCTCCCCCTGACCGTGCCGATGCAGGACGTGCCGATCGGTGACGGCCCGCTGCGGGCGCTGCCGGACCAGAAGGACCCGGCCTCGGTGTCGTTGGCGCCGCCGCGCATCCTCACCGTGGCCGGGGTCGCCCAAGGCGACGACCAGTCCGTGGACGACGACGGCGACAACCGTGCCGTGCGGCTGTCGTCGGACGTGCTGTTCGCCCTGAACAAGGCCGATCTGACACCGCAGGCCGACAAGCTCCTGCGCGGCGTTGCCCAGCAGGTCGACTCGTCCCGCGGCAGCACGGTCAAGATCGACGGCTACACCGACTCGAGCGGCAACGACGCCATCAACCGACCGCTGTCGGAGCGGCGCGCCAAGGCCGTCGCCGACCGGCTCAAGCGGCTGGTCACCCGCACCGGCGTCACCTTCCAGACCGCCGGACACGGATCAGCCGACCCCGTGGCGTCCAACGACAGCGAGAGCGGGCGCCGCAAGAACCGCCGGGTCACCGCGAGCTTCACCATGCCGCCGCCTCCTCCCACCACGGCGGGCGGGCAGCCCTACCGCTGGACGCCCGGCAAGCCGGCCTCGTCCAGGACGGCGGCCTTCACCGCGCCGGAGGCCAAGAGCCTGCAGGTCGAAGTGAACTCCCTGCATCGCGACCAGTCAGGCCTGACCACCTTCGTCTGGACGCTCCGCAACAACGGGAAGTCCCAGGCGGACGTGGGCTCGGCGTTCGAGTTGGACCTCCAGTACCACGACATGATGACGCCCACGTCGCAGAGCGCTGACGGAATCTCCGTCCTCGACACGGCCAGTGGCGTCTGGTACTACCCGTTGCGCGCATCGAGCGAGGAATGCGTCTGCGCCTCCTTGATCCGCAGTGACGCGAAGAAGGTCCTCGACCCCGGGGAGAGCGTGACCTACTCGGGCGTCTACCGGCTTCCGGCCGAGGCCCGGACCGTGGACATCGACTTCCCCTGGTCCGGCCATGAAGGGCTCCGCTTGAAGGGCGTCGCGGTCAATTAGCCGACGTCCCGCACACCGCCGACGGCGAAGGGCGTGGCCGCCTGACGCTCCGCTGCCCGTTTCCCGGAAGCGAAGCCTCAGGCGGCCGTCGCCAGGGCGGAGACCCCCGATCCGGCGAACTCGTCCAGGGCCCCTTGTCGCCCGGAGATGGCAAGCGGCAGCGAAGAAGCACCGCGCTCCCGCTCCACTCCCTGTGCGTTCTGCCGGTGGAAGTCGAACCGGGCCTGCGCAAGGCGGACGACGAAACCGAGGCGCGTCGTATGGGCCGTGGCGACCAGATGGGCCACCACGTCATGCACCGTCCACCCGTCGCACAGCGATGGTCCCTCCCACTGCTCGGCATCGAGGTGCGAGAGGTCCTCGATCAGCGCGGCACGCTCCGCGTGCACCATCGGCCACACATCACTCACGGCTTCTCCCAGGCTCGCCATCACGTCCGCACCTAGGACTCACGCCCCGACGAGAACTCATCACAGGCGGAACGCCGTGTCAGCGGTGGTCGTTCTCCTTCAGTTCGACGACCCAGGCGCGGCGCTCGGCGATCTTGCCGTCGCGCATGACGAACACCTCCGCCATGGACATGCGCATCTCGCCGCCCGCGGCGCGCTCCACCGTCCCAGTGAGTTCCGCCATGACGACATCGCCCTCTTCGACCATCCGCACGACCTCCAGGCGCGGCGGGTCGAGGAGTCCGGGCGGGCCGTCGATGGCCTTGTCGTAGGCCGCCTTGCCGGTCAGGCGGAAGGCGCCGAAGACGGTCCACTCGATGTCGTCGGTCAGGCAGGACAGGATCTGCTCGTGATCGTTCTTGCGGAAGCCGTCCAGGTAGGTGTTGACGGTCTCGATGTTGCGTGACATTGCCTTCTCCTTCGAACCCGATGGGCGCCGCCGCATGCACCGGCGGCTCCCCTGCAGGTCGGTCGGAGCGGTCGGCGGGTTCTCGACATCGTTCCGTCTGCGAGTTCGGCGCGAAGGGCGCCGGTCCTCCCCGTCGGCGGGCGCGGTTCGGGCTGGCCAGGGACCATAATGGTCGTTCACCGTCCTACGGAGGAACTGCAGCGATGGCCGATGCCGCTCCCAAGCCGCGGTTGCGGGCGCCGGCCCGCAGGGCTCTGATCACAGCGGCGGCGGTCAAGGTCTTCGCCGAGAAGGGGTACCACGGCGCGTCCCTGGGCGAGATCGCGGCGGCCGCCGGGGTGGCGCGGACGGTCATGTACGACCACTTCCCCTCGAAGCGCGTCCTGCTCCTGGCGGTGATGCAGGAGGAGAACGCCTCGCTGATCGAGTACGTCGGGGCCCGCATCCGGTCGTCCGGCACCGCCGAGGACCGGATGCGCTCCACTATCGAGGCCTACTTCAGCTTCGCGCAGAGCCGTCCCGACTCCCGGCGCCTGCTGTTCGACCGCACCGGCGAGGACGACCCGGAGGTCCAGATCGTCCGGCAGGGCATCCGCGAGTCGCGGACCCGCGCGGTGACGGCGCTGCTGGCCGACGACATCCGCACGGTGGGGGTCGAGCCCGGCGAACCCATCGCCGAGGCCATGGTCGAGCTGATCATCTCGGGGCTGGACGGGGTGGCGCAGTGGTGGGAGCGCAACCCCGACATGCCCAGGTCCATGCTGGTCGAAGGCGCGATGCGGCTGCTCTGGACCGGGCTGGGTACCTGAACGTCAGCCCACGCTGCCGTCGTGGTGGTCGTACGGGGTGCCGGTGACTCCGGACCGGGCGGCGATCTTGGAGACCATGGCGACGCCCCTGCACTGCCAGGCGTCGCCGTCGCGGGTTCGCGCCTCCATCCTGCGTTGGGCGTTCGGCAGGCGGTCGCCGACTCGGCGCATGGCCACGTTGAGGTGGACGAGGCATCGGGCGATGCCCTGCCAAGGCTGGAGGCGCACCGTCGCGAAAGGGGAGGCACGGAGAAGGGCCCGGACGAGGGATTCGCCGGTGAGGGCCGAGACCAGGCCGAGCAGCGGGGCCGCGCCGTGGACCTGCAGGCGCCGCAGCACCGGGTTGCCGCTGAGGACGTGGTCGCAGGCGGCCTTGACCGTGATGTCGGTCCATTCCGTCGGGCCGCCCGCCGTGAGGATCATGTGGTGGGCCATCCGCAGGCCGTCGACGGCGTTCCGCGGGACGAGTTCGTCGGCCACGCCCATCAGGTGGGCGATGTAGGCCCAGTACAGCATGACGTCGTCCAGGTCGGCGGGGGCGATCCGGCGGCCGTGCGCGTGGTCGAACAAGGGCGGGAGCAGCCCGAAGGTGACCGCCGCCCCCATGGTCATGGCGTTGGAGATGGGGTTGCCGTGCCGGGCGAAGTGCTCGTCGCCCCAGATCCGGCGCAGTGCGAGTCGTGCCTGGGCGTGCATCAGCCTGACCTTGACGATGCTCTTGAAGACCGGGGAGTGCCGGTCGGCACCACCGGGGCGGGTGACGTTGTGGAACCAGGTGACGGTCTCCAGTTCGCGTCTGCGGAAGTCGGCGAGGAACCGGCGGGTCTGACCGGTCGCGGAGGACACCTCGGCCCCCACGAAGGTGCCCATGGCGTCGCTGAGCATCATGGTGAGCTTGCCGGAGAGGGACGCGTTGATCCACAGCCGCCGTCCCCGCTCCCAGGCGCCGGCGTCGAACCAGTCGGGAGGATCGTCCAGGCGGCGGAACAGGTCGACGAGCGCGGGCGGCGGGTCGGCGACCGTGTCGATGCCGTGGTCGAGTGCCTGGTCGAACATCCGGCGGCCTCGCGACATCCCGGTCTTGGTGAAGGCGAGGACGACGGCGTCCATCACTTCGTCGCCCTGCCAGCGGTGATCGTCGAACAACCGGGTCAACGGTGTCTGGAGGGGAACGGCCCGCACCGGGATCCAGGGCGAGAACTGCTCGATGTGCGGTTCGGTCAGCCAGAGCGGCGAGACCGCCGCGGTCTCGGGCGGGGGCCGCAGGAGCATGCCTTCCCGGTAGTAGTAGTCGTAGGGATGCCGGTCGGCGTCCGGCCGGGCGTCTGTTCCGCTGTTCAGCGTTGACATCGGGTTCTCCAGGTGGCGATGAGGCAGGGGATCCCGCTAGCCCGATCGTTCGGTCTCGCCGTATTCGGCGGGCGTGCCCGATGGACGTCCGGGCGGGAGGGCGGCCCGCCGTCCCGGGGGCGGCTGCGGGACGCCCTCGGCCGGGCGGTCGGCGGGTTCGTCGTCGTACAGGCCCTGGGTCTCGGTCTTGAGGATGCGTGCCGAGCGTCCGAGCGAGCGGGCCAGTTGCGGGAGTTTCGCCGAACCGAAGAGCAGCAGGACGACGGCCAGGATGATGAGCATTTCGCTGGCGCCGAGGCCGGCCATGGCGGTCCCCTTCCGTCAGTGTGCGAGGTGGTAGTCGGTCGGATCGAGGCGGCGGGTGCGGCGGCGGTAGCCGGTCATGGAGCCCGGCCAGTTGTTGGTGTTGCGGTGGTCGGCGTCCAGGTACCAGCTGTCGCAGCCGCCCTGGTTCCAGACGGAGGTGGACAGCCGGTCCTGGGCGGCGGCGTCGAAGCGGTCGAGGACGTCGGCGCGGACGTCCATCGAGGTCACCCCGCCGGCGAGGAGGCGGGCCGCCTGGACGATGTAGGCGGCCTGGCTTTCGAGCATGTGGACGATGGAGCCGGACCCGACGTTGGTGTTCGGCCCGTACATGAGGAAGAAGTTGGGGAAGCCGGTGACGGCGAGACCGAGGTAGGCGCGGGCGCCGTCCTTCCAGGCGGCGTTGAGCTCCTGCCCGTGGGCGCCGAAGACGCGCATCGGCGCGACGAAGTCCTGGGAGCGGAACCCGGTGGCCCAGATGAGGGTGTCGAAGACGTGGCGGCCGCCGTCGGCGGTCCGGGCCCCGGCGGGGGTGAGCTCGACGATGGGGCTGTCCACCACGGCGACGTCCGGGCGGTTGAGCGTCGGGTAGTACTCGCTCGAGGTGAGGATGCGCTTGCAGCCCGGCTCGTAGCGGGGCGTGAGGCGCCGCCGGAGCTCCGGATCGCGGACCGACCGGAGCGCGTACCGGCACAGCAGGCGGACGGGCAGCGACAGGACGCGGCGGCCGCGCGGGGAGATCAGCGCCGGGTTGAGGACGCACTCGAACCACAGGAAGACGCCCAGCCGCGAGAGCCGCTGCACCGCGGGCAGGCGGCGGTTGAGGGCGTGCCGCCAGCGCGGGTAGAGGCGGTCGGGTTTGCGGCTGATCCAGTGCACCTCGATCTGGAAGACCGTCAGCCGCTCGGCGGCGGGGGCGATGAGCGGGACGAACTGGATCGCGCTGGCCCCGTTGCCCACCACGGCGACCCGCCTGCCCGCCAGATCGTGGTCGTGCTTCCAGCGGGCGGAGTGGAACATCGTCCCGCCGAACCGGTCCTGTCCGGGCAGGCGCGGCACGGACGGGTTGGACAGCTGCCCGCATGCGGCGACGAACAGGTCGAACTCGTGGACCTCGCCGTCGCTCGTGTGCAGGCGCCAGCGCTCGGTCTCGGCGTGGAAGTAGGCGTCGGTGACCGTGGTGCGGAACCGGAAGTGCGGCGTCAGGCCGTACTTGTCGGCGCAGTGGCGCAGGTAGGCGAGGATCTCGGGCTGCTCGGCGAACCGGCGCGCCCAGTCGGACTTGGGCTCGAAGGAGTAGGAGTACAGGTGGGACGGCGCGTCGCAGGCGGCGCCGGGGTAGGTGTTGTCGCGCCAGACGCCGCCCGGCCCGTCCGCCCTGTCGAAGATCGTGATGTCCTCGAAGCCCGCCTTCTTCAGGGCGATGGCCAGGCCGATCCCGCTGAACCCGCTGCCGACGACGGCGATCGAGACCGGGCGGCGCCCGGTCCGGGGCCCGCCTCCGCGCCGCGGCGGTCGTCCGCCGCCCGCGGCTCGCGTTTTTCCGACACTCATGTCGGTTAGGGTGGCCGCACCGGAGGACGGGAGTCAAGACGATGCGGAAAGATCCGCCAAGGACGCGGATGCGGGGGCCGGCGCGGCGGGCGCTCCTCACGGCGGCCGCACTGGAGCTCTTCGCGGGCAAGGGCTACCACGGCACGTCGCTGAGCGAGATCGCCGCTCACGCCGGAGTCGCGCGGACGGTGGTGTACGACCACTTCCCGTCGAAGCGCGGCCTGCTGCTGGCCGTCATGCAGGAGCAGAACACGGCGCTGATGAGTCACGTCGGCGCCCGCATCACCGCGGTGGGACCCGCAGAGGAGCGGATGCGGTCGACCATCGACGCGTATTTCAGCTTCACCGAAACCGGGTCCGCCGGGCGCAGACTTCTCTTCGACCACGCGAACGAGAACGATCCGGAGATCCGGATCGTCCGCCAGGGCATCCGGGAGTCCCGGGCCCAGGCGGTGACCGCCCTGCTCGCCGACGATATGCGGGCGATGGGCGTCGACCCCCGCGAACCGATCGCCGAGGCGATGGTGGAGCTCATCATCACCGGCCTGGACGGGGTGGCGCAGTGGTGGGAGCGCAATCCCGAAATGCCCAGGTCCCTGCTGGTCGAAGGCGTGGTGAGGCTGCTGTGGAACGGACTCGGCAGACCGCGGTGACCCGGCGCGCTCCCCCGGAACGAGATCACGCGAAGGGGTTGACGCCGCGCGGCGGCGTGCTCATAGTGAGGGGCCATCCGCAACCGACATGAGTGTCGGTTAGCAACCACCCCCCCAAGGAGTGCGCCGTGGAGGACAGGACTCCATCGCAGACCCCGTCGTCGCAGAGCGAGCCGCCGGCGAGCGGGCGACCGGGCGCCGGCGGCGGGCTGGGCCGCCGCCAGTTCGTCACCGGAGCGATCGCCGCCGCCGGAGCCGTCGCCGCCGCCGGAGCCCTCGGCTCCGGGGTCGCGCAGGCCGCCGTCCCCGCCGCCCGCCGCGCCCCGCGGACCGGCCGCGCGGCCGCCGGACGCCGTGTCGCGATCTTCGGCGGCGGGATGGGCGGGCTGTCGACCGCCCACGAGCTGGCCGAGCGCGGCTTCCAGGTGACCGTCTACGAGCGCAAGGCCTGGGGCGGCAAGTGCCGCAGCATGCCCGTCCCGAACACCGCGAGCGGGGGCCGCCAGGACCTGCCCGCCGAGCACGGGTTCCGGTTCTTCCCCGGCTTCTACCAGAACCTCCCCGACACCATGTCCCGGATCCCGCTGCCGGGCGGGGGCAAGGCCTTCGACAACCTGGTCGCGGGCGACCAGGTCGCCGCGTTCTACAAGGGCACCAAGTTCACCCTGCCCGCCAAGGGCAGCATCATCGGCACGCTCAGCCCGGACTCGCTGCTGGCCTTCCTGCAGACCGCGCTCAACGTGGCCGGGGCCGTCCCGGTGGTGGAGGTCGGCTACTTCCTCCAGAAGATGATCGCGTTCGTCACCAGCGGACCCAAGCGCCGCTACCAGCAGTGGGAGAACATGAGCTTCTCCCAGTTCGTGCACGCCGAGAAGATGTCCAAGGCCTACAACGAGCTGCTGGTGGAGATGTTCACCGGCACCCTCGTGGCGGCCAAGCCCGACAAGGCCAACGCCCACACCATGGGCCTGATGGCGGAGGCGTGGGTCTACAGCACCCTCGGCCTGGGCGGCTACAAGGCGCCCGACCGGCTGCTGAACGCCCCGACCAACGAGGCGCTCATCGACCCGTGGGTGGCCTACCTCAAGTCGCTCGGCGTGACCTTCCAGTCCGACGCCACCCTCACGCGGCTCGACGTCCAGGACAAGAAGATCAGCGGGGCCCAGGTCACCGGCGCCTCCGGCACCAGCACGGTCGACGCCGACTACTACGTGCTGGCGGTGCCGGTCGAGCGCGCCGTGCCGCTGCTCAACGACCAGATCCTGGCCGTCGACCCGAGCCTGAAGTCGCTGCGCGAGCTGACGACCGACTGGATGAACGGGATCATGATCTACCTGCGGCAGCCGATCGACCTGGCCAAGGGGCACGTCGCCTACGCCGGGCAGCCGTGGGCGCTGACCTCCATCAGCCAGGCCCAGTTCTGGAAGAAGAAGTTCGGCACGACCTACGGCAACGGCCAGGTCAACGAGTGCCTGTCGATCGACCTGTCCGCCTGGGACAAGCCCGGCATCCTCTACGGCAAGGCGGCCAAGGACTGCACCTCCGACCAGATCTTCAAGGAGGTCGTCGCCCAGCTCCGCAGGGCCCTGCCCTGGAACGGGATCATCCTCCAGGACGCCAACATCCACTCCTACTTCATCGACCCGGCCATCACGGGGAACGGAACCCCGCAGGTCGCCAACGACGAGCCCCTCCTCATCAACAGGCCCAGTTCCTGGAACTACCGGCCCGAGGCCGCCACCGCCCTGCCCAACCTGTTCCTGGCCTCCGACTACGTCCGCGCCGACATCAACCTGGCCACCATGGAGGGCGCCAACGAGGCCGGACGCAAGGCCGCCAACGCCATCCTGGACGCCTCCGGCGCCGACGGCACCCCGGCCAAGCTGTTCAAGCTCTACCAGCCGAACGAGTTCAAGGGCTTCTTCGACGACGACGACCGCCGCTTCGACCGCGGCGAGGCCAACTTCTTCGACCTGTACGACCCGGCCAAGCCGTAGTCCGGCCGGTTCCCCCGGTGAGCCGCCGCCCGCGGCCCGGCCCAGCGCGCCGACAGGCCAGGGCCGCGGGCGGCCTGGGAGGTCGGGAGATGATGCCGGCCGGGGCCGCGGGCATCGGCCCCTCGCCCCGCGCCCTCGCCTGCACGCCCTGTCCCTACGTCTTCGCGCTGACCGCGCTGCTCGCTCTCGGCCGGCTCCTCGGCCGGTGCCGCGCACCCTCCCCGATACTTAGCTCTTGCGCTAACCATCGCGGGGACGCAATACTTAGCCGCATGGCACAGCATTTGGCGGAACTGGACGGCGTGTTCGTCGCCCTCGCCGACCCGACCCGGCGCGCCGTCGTGCGGCGCCTCGGCCGCGGGCCCACGAGCGTCGGCGACCTCGCCCGCGAGTTCCCCATGACACTCCCCTCGTTCATGAAGCACGTGCGGACCCTCGAATCGAGCGGGCTCATCCGCACCGTCAAGTCCGGCCGGGTGCGCACCTGCGCGCTCAACCGCGAACGGCTCGCCCTCGTCGACGACTGGCTCGCCGAGCAGCGCCGGATCTGGGAGGGGCGCACCGACCGCCTCGACCAGTTCGTCACCGACCCGGAGGAAAGGCCATGAATCCCGAACTCGACCTCGGCCTGGAGCGGATCATCCGCGCACCGCGCGCGGCGGTCTGGCGCGCCTGGACGGACCCGTCCCAGCTGGCGCAGTGGTGGGTCCCCGCCCCGGCCCGCTGCGTGGTGGACCGCCTGGAACCGCGGCCCGGCGGGGCGTTCGTCACGCGGTTGAGCGAGGACGGGTCCGCGTTCGTCCCGCACATGGACGCGTGCTTCCTCGCCGTCGAGGAGGCCCGCCGGATCGTGTTCACCAACGCGGTCGACAGCACGTGGCGGCCCGCGCACCCCGCGCCGGTCCCGATGACCGCCACGATCACGCTGGACGACCATCCGGACGGCACGGACTACCGGCTCGTCGTCCGGCACGGCGACCCGGAGGCCCGCGCCCACCACCACAAGCTCGGCTTCGCCGACGGCTGGGGCACGGTCGCCGGCCAACTGGCCGCCTTCACCGAGAGGACGACCGCACGATGAAGATCACCCTTACCGAGTTCGTCACGCTCGACGGAGTCAGCCAGGGCCCCGGCTCGCCGGACGAGGACACCACGGGCGGCTTCGCCCGCGGGGGCTGGCTCGTCCCCCACCTGGACCCGGCGTTCGTCCGGCGCGTCTCCGGCTGGCTCGACCTCGCCGACGGCCTGCTCCTCGGCCGGCGCACCTATGAGGCGTTCGCGCGCGACTGGCCGAAGATCACCGACCCGGCCGACCCGTTCGCCGAACGGATGAACACGCTGCCGAAGTACGTCGTGTCCAACACCCTCGCCGAAGGGACCTGGGACCCCACCACCGTCCTCGCGGGCGATCCAGTGGAGACGGTCGCGGCACTCAAGGCGCGGCCGGGGCGGGAACTGCAGGTGCACGGCAGCGCCCGGCTGGGAGACGCGCTGCTGTCGGCCGGGCTGGTCGACACGCTCCGCCTCGTGGTGGCACCCGCGGTGCTCCGGACCGGCCGGCGCCTGCTGGACGCGCCGGGCGTCCCGACCGGTCTGCGGCTCGTCCACCACGAGGCGACCCCGAAGGGCCTGCTGCTCCTCGAATACGAGACCACGGGCCAAGCGCTCCAAGGCGAGTACGAAGGTGTCGCCGCGCTCGCCTGAGCAGCCGCCCCGGCGATCTTCCGGCTAGCGATCCTGAGAGCGCACGACGACCCGGCGGATGAGCTGCACGTCGGTCAGCGGACCCGTGGACGCGGCGAAACCGAACTTGACGGTGCTCGGGACGGGCTTCGGAGCGGCGAACCTCAGCACCCGCTTGAACCCGTCGCCGTTCCGGAAGTCGATGTCGACCGTCGCGACCGGGTTCCGTCCGCGTGAGATCGCCACGCGGACGATCCGCTTCACCGGTTCCAGGAGCTTTTCGGCCCTTTCCGGCGTGGCATTGGCGGGCATCTTCTTGAGGTCGCCGTGGAGTCGGCCCGGAAGCGACGACCGCCAGGGGCCGTTCCGCGTGGAATTCTCGGTGGAGGCGGCGAGCAGGCAATAGCCGGTGGTGCCGTTTCCGGGGCCGCGCGCGGTCACGATATTGGGGCCGGGAGCGGGCGGGCGGAACGCCGTCCCGGCGGGAGAACGGCGGTCGCAGCCGTTCCCGCGCCCCTCTCCGTCGCCGAAGTACTCCCCGAGGACGTCGAGGCCGATGCCGAGATAGCCGCCGTCCACTCCCGGGACGAACTGCGCGTCGGGGCTGCCGCCCGGCTGCTTCTGGGCGTAGCCGAGGCTTCCGCCGAACGCGCCCGGCGTGGCGAGGCGCCGGGCGCCGTCGGTCAGGAAGAACGAGATCCCGTCGGCGGGCCCCCGCGTGGTGTTGCCGTACTGCCACTGCTCGAAGGTCACCTCCAGGCCGTCCTTCGCCGGGATCGGCGAGTCGAACATCACGGCGCCGGTCTGCTCGACGTGGGCGTCGGTGAGCTGGAGGTATCCGCGGGGCGCCGCGCCGCCCGGCGGCACCGGACCGACCGGATCCCGGCGGCAGCCCCCGAGCGGATGGTTCGCGGCCTCCGCCGGGGGGTTCCCGCGCCGTGCGCCCGTCAGGCAGGCCGACCCGTACCCGACGAAGCGCGAATCCGCGGTGGCCCTGGTGAACGATTCCTCGGCCAGCACCGATCCCGGACGCCGGTCCGCGGCCGACGCATGACCGAACGACGCGACGACGGCGGCGGCACCGACCGCCGCCGCAATGCAAGCTCCCCGATGCCTCATGCCGTTGTCCCCCCACGCGGGTCCGAAGTGATCCTTCTTCCGCCTCATCTGAACACACGCCCGCGACGAGACGCCCGCATTGCCGATATCGCTGCACAATGCGAGATCATTCTTTACCGGAACGCATGGCGTCCCACGTGCCGGAAACCCGCTTCCCGCGAGTGGCCAGAAATAGGCCGCTCTTCGGAATTCACGATTTTTGGTGAGACGCCGGGGAGACGGCGCAGCGGGGGCGGGTGCGGCGCTGGTAGGACACGGCGGCGATGGCCAGGGCCCAGCCGTATCCCCCGAAGGCCAGCGAGGCCGCCTCGCCGAGAGACGGCCAATGGGGGTCGGAGCCGACGGCCCCTATGTCGAGGAGGATCCCCAGGACCATGCCTCCCGCGCCGTACAGGGCCAGCGTCGGGGCGATCAGCCAGACCGGCGCCAGCGGGAGGAACCTGGGCACCCGCCTGCCCGCCAGCCACGGCGCCCAGCGCGGGAACACCATGCCCCAGGGGCGGACCAGGCCCAGCAGGAGAAAATCCGCGAGGCCGATGAGCAGCAGCAGGACCAGCAGCATGTAAGGGCGTGGCCCGTCGGTGTAGTGGTCCTCGACCTCGGCCCAGCCGCCGAGAGTGCCCAGGGCGTGCAGGGTGAAGTAGGGCGCGAACGCCGCGCAGCCGGCGTAGGCGGTCCAGCGCACCCTGCGCGGCGCGGCCTGGGGCGCCGGACGTTCCACGCCCGCCGTCCGCCGGGTGTGCACCCGTCCGCAGCGGGTGCAGGCCGAGGCCGTCCGGCGGCGCCACGACACCGCCGAGGCCGCGAAGAGGGCACCGACCGCGGCGAAGCACAGCCGCTCGGCGAAGCCCGACCAGTCGCCGTCCCCGCCGCGGTCGCGGACGGAGCCCGTCAGCACCAGCTCGATCAGGTTCAGCAGCACGAAGCAGCTGCCGGCCAAGGCCGACGCGGCCGCGGTCCACACGCCCGCGGAGACCACCCGGACCGGGAGCGCCCGTCCCCACGGGCGGACGGTGGCGGCCGCGAACACCGCACCGACCAGCAGCAGGGCGGTCGCGGGCAGGGCCGAGCCGGGCACGCCGACCACCGACAGGCGTCCCGCGAGCGCGCCCGCCAGGAGTGCCGCTCCGTACAGTGCGGCACATCCGGCTGCGGCGTATCCCGCCCACGAAGGCCACCGCCGCCACCATCCGGTCAGCGGCAGGGCACGGCCGGCCGGCGCTTCCGTCATGTGTTCCCTCGCCCTCAACGCCTCGACGAACGTCAGGGCCCAGCCTCATCCGCGACAGGCCGACAGGCCTCCCCCGGCAGAGGGAGGCGCCTCCCCTCCAGGTCTGGGCGCACTCCGCGGCCCCGCCGGGGTGAATGCATGAGCGCTGTTATATTAGCGCTGTGACATCTTCGGACCCGACCGCGGCGCCCGGGCGGTGGAGCGGCCTGTTCGCCCTGCTGACCGCCATCGACGCCCAGATCGAATCGCTGTACACCGAGCGCGGCATCCGGGGAGTCCGCCCCCGGTTCGCCTACCCCCTGATCCGGCTCGCCCATACCGGCCCGCTGACGATCCGCGAACTGGCCGAGTCGCTGGACCGCTCCCACTCGGCGATGAGCCAGACGATCGCGGCGATGCGCCGCGAGGGACTGGTCGACTCCGAGCCCGGCGCGGACGCCCGCACGCGGCGCATCACCCTGACCGACCGCGGTCGCGGCCTCGTCCCCTTCCTGGAGGCCGAATGGCGCGCGACCGAGGCGGCGGTCGCCGAACTCGACGACGAGGTGCCCCATCCGCTCAGCGGCGTCGTCGCCGAACTGGAGCGCGCGCTGGCCCGGCGGCCGATGCGGGACCGGATCCTCGCCCGCTTGGAGGCGCCGCCCCCCCATCCCGCGCCTCCGGCCGCCCCGGCCGAGCAGTAGCCGTGGTCTGGCGCGAGACGGTCGTCGACGTCCGTCCGCTGCGCGGCAGCCGGGCGTTCCGCGACCTGTGGCTCGGGTCGTCCCTCGCTTCGATCGGCGGGCAGATCGCCGTCGTCGCCGTCCTGCAGCAGGTGTGGGAGCTGACCCGCAGCCCGCTGTGGACCGGGGCCATCGGGCTCGCCACGGGTGGGCCGATGCTCGTCCTCGGCCTGGTCGGGGGGTCGCTGGCCGATGCCATGGACCGCAGGAGCCTCGTCCGCGCCACCACCGGCGGCCAGGCGCTCGCGGCCCTGGCCCTCACGGCGCAGGCCGCCGCGGGCAACCGGTCGGTGGCGCTGCTGCTGGCCCTGGTCGCCGCCGGCGCCGGCTGCGCGGCGCTCGGGGCCCCGGCCCGGCGCACCTTCCCCGTCCGGCTGCTGCCCGCCGACCAGGTCGCCGCGGGGCTCGCGCTGCAGAACATCGCCTTCCAGGCGGCCATGCTGGTCGGGCCCGCGATCGCGGGCGTCGTGCTCGCGCAGTGGCGCTACCCCGCCGCGTACGCGATCCAGGCCCTGGCCGTCACCGCGTCGCTGGCCGCCGTGATCCGGCTGCCCGCGATGCCCGCGCCGCGCGCCGACGGCTCCCCGCAGGCGGGACGGCCCGGTCGGGGGCCGCTTCCGGGAGGCTGGGCGATCGTCTTCCGGCACCCGATCCTCTGGGGGTCCTTCAGCATCGACCTCGCCGCCACCGTCCTGGCCATGCCCGTCGCGCTCTTCCCCGTGGTCAACGAGCTCCGCTTCGGCGGCGACCCCCGGACGCTCGGGCTGTTCCTGTCCGCGCTCGCGGTCGGCGGGCTCGCGGCGGGCCTGCTCTCGGGGACGGTCACCCGGCTCCGCCGCAGCGCCCTGGTCCAGCTCGTCGCGGCCACGGTGTGGGGCCTGGCCCTCGCCGGTTTCGGCCTGGCCGCGCCGCTCTGGCTCGCCCTCTGCTGCCTGGCCGCCGCCGGCGCGGCCGACACCGTGGCCGTGGTCACCCGCGGCGCGCTGGTGCAGATCGAGACGCCCGACCACTACCGGGGCCGGGTCTCCTCGGTCGAGCACGTCATCGGCGTCGCCGGCCCCGAGATCGGCAACTTCCGCGGCGGGCTCCTCGCGTCCCTCACCTCCGCGCCGGCGGCCCTCCTCGCGGGCGGTCTGGCCGCGGCGGCCGCCGTCGTCTCCGTCGGCCTCTCCAACCGCCCCCTGCGCCGGCACCGGCTCGTGCACGAGCGCGACCACGTCCGACCGCCCGCGATCCAGGCCCAGCCGCCGGTCGCGGAGGGGCCCGGATGAGGGCGGGCGAGGCCCTCGCCCCATCCGTGAGCTGCACTGGCCACCGCGGAATTCACCTAATGTCGTGTTCCGGTCGGCTCTGAAATCATGTTCGGAACCTCATTGGCGGCGATCAGGGGCGGCCGGGCCGGCCACGGAGATCACGGAGCAAACAGGAGAGGGCCATGGACGTCGAGCGGACATCGCTGCCGGGCATCGGGCTGCGGCATGTGTTCACCACCGGGCGGGGCCGCCAGATCGGGGTGGTGTCGCACCGCACCGGCCGCCGGGATCTGGTGATCTACGACAAGGACGATCCCGATACCTGCGTGGTGTCGGTGGCGCTCGCGGACGAGGAGGCCAACGCCCTGGCCGAGCTGCTGGGCACCGGCCGCGTGGTGGAACGGCTGGCCGAGCTGAACCGGCAGGTCGACGGCCTGATGACCGAGCAGATCCCGCTCACGGCCGCCTCGCCGTACGTGGGCCGCCGGATGGGCGACACCCGGGCCCGGACCCGTACCGGCGCCTCGATCGTGGCGGTGGTCCGCGAGGGCGAGGTCATCGCCAGCCCGCGACCGGACTTCGAGTTCCGCGCCGAGGACGTCGTGGTGGTGGTCGGCACCGACGAGGGAACGGCCGCCGTCGCGGCCATCCTGCACGGCGGGTGAGAGGGATCTATGCACGCTGCGACACAACTGATCGAACTGGGCGCGATCGTCCTGGCGCTGGGCCTGCTGGGCGCGATGGCGGTCCGCTTCTCCATCTCACCGATCCCGCTGTACCTGGTGGCAGGGCTGGCCTTCGGCTCAGGCGGCATCCTGCCGCTCGGCGCCAGTGAGGAGTTCGTGGCGCTCGGCGCCGAGGTCGGGGTGATCCTGCTCCTGTTCACCCTCGGGTTGGAGTACACCGCCGGGGAACTGGTCGGAACGCTGCGCACCTCGGCTCCGGCGGGGCTGGCCGACCTGCTGCTCAACGCCACGCCGGGGGTGGCGGTGGCGCTGGTGATGGGCTGGGGGCCGGTGGCGGCGGTGGCGCTCGGCGGCGTCACCTACGTCACCTCCTCCGGGATCACCGCCAAGGTGATGGGGGACCTCGGCTGGCTGGGCAACCGGGAGACCCCGGCGGTGCTGTCGATCCTGGTGTTCGAGGACCTGGCGATGGCCGCCTACCTGCCGATCCTCACCGCGCTGCTGGCCGGGGCCTCCCTGGTCGCAGGGGCGACCACCCTGGGCATCGCCGCCGCCACCATCACCCTGATCCTGTTCATCGCGCTTCGGCACGGCAAGCTGGTCGAGCGGTTCGTGGCGAGCCCCACCGACGAGGTGCTGCTGCTGAAGGTGCTGGGGCTGACCCTCCTGGTGGCCGGCCTGGCCCAGCAGCTGCAGGTGTCGGCGGCGGTCGGGGCGTTCCTGGTCGGCATCGCCCTGTCGGGACCGCTGGCCCACACCGCCCGCGACCTGCTGGCACCGCTGCGGGACCTGTTCGCCGCCGTGTTCTTCGTGTTCTTCGGCCTGCACACCGACCCCGGCCAGCTGCCCCCCGTGCTGGGGGTGGCCGCGCTGCTCGCCGCGGCCGGGATCGCCACCAAGCTCGCCTCGGGATGGCTGGCCGCCCGCCGCGCGGGGGTGGCCTCCCGCGGACGCCTGCGCGCCGGGGCAGCGCTGGTCCCGCGCGGAGAGTTCAACATCGTCATCGCCGGGCTGGCCGTGTCCGCCGGCATCAATCCCCGGCTCGGGCCGCTGGCCGCCGCCTACGTGCTGATCCTGGCGATCGCCGGGCCGCTGATCGCCCGCGGCGTCGAGCCCTTCCTCCGCTGGCGCCGCACCCGGCCGGCCCGCGAGGACCGCGAGAAGCGCGTGCCGGTCCCCCGGTCCGGGGGCACCGCCGACGACCGCGGCGACGAACGGGACGACATGGGCACCGTGAGCGGCTCGGCGGCGCCCCGCGGGCAGTGAACCGCTCCCGCGCCGCCTTCTGGACCGACCACCGCGGGCGCCGCCTCGGTCTTCGCCGGCGCGCCGCCCCCGGGGCGGGAACGGCCGCCGCCGTTTCAGCCCCGGGGGCGCGGAGGCGTGAAGGTGCAGGGCAGGCGCTTGTATCCGTTGATGAAGCCGGACTGGAGACGGTCGGGCTCCCCCGCGGTGATGTCGGGCAGACGGGTGAACAGCTCGCGGAACATCACGGTGATCTCCCGCCGGGCCAGGTTGGCGCCCAGGCAGAAGTGCGGGCCGGGTCCGCCGAACCCGACGTGCGGGTTCGGTGAGCGGGTGATGTCGAAGCGATCGGGGTCGGTGAAGACCGACTCGTCGCGGTTGGCGGCCCAGTAGAGCAGCGTCACCCGGTCGCCCTTGCGGAAGGTGTGCCCGTTCATCTCGTGGTCGCGGGTGAGGTTGCGCCGCATGGAGATGACGGGGCTGCTGTAGCGCACGATCTCCTCGACGGCCCCGGCGATGCGCCCGTCGAAGTCGGCCAGCAGCAAATCGCGCTGGTCCGGGTGGTCGGTGAACAGCTTCAGGCCGTGCGCGATCGCGTTGCGGGTGGTCTCGTTCCCGGCCACCACCAGCAGCAGGAAGAACGCGGCGAACTCGCGCGGGCTCAGCCGCTCGCCGTCGACGTTGGCGTTCACCAGCGCCGAGGTCAGGTCGCCGGTGGGCGATGCCCTGCGCTCGCGTCCGAGCTGGGCCGCCAGCCGATGCAGCCGGAAGCCCGCCGACGCCACCGTGCCCAGCATGCGGAGCGTGCCGAGCCGGCCCATCCGCGCGGTGCCGCGGCTGTACTCGACGGTGGCGCCCACGTACTCGGCGTCGCTGTAGCCGACGATGATGTTGGTCAGGTCCACCACCCGCCGGTGGTGGCGGGCGGGGATGCCCAGCATGTCGCAGATGACCTCGACCGGCAGCCGCGCGGCGGCCCGGGACACGAAGTCGCCGCCGCCCGCCTCGATCAGCTCGTCCACGATCCGGGCGGCCCGCCGCGCGATGTCGTCCTCGGCCTTGGCGAGCATCTTCGGGCTGAACGCCCGGGACACGATCCGGCGGATCTTGGCGTGCCGCGGATCGTCCATGTCGATCATGGAGTTGAAGTAGCCGTCCATCCAGCGGGGCATGTCCGCAGGGCTGGTGGCGCTGGGCTCGCTGCTGAACACCTCCGGGTTGCGGCTGGCCTCCGCCACGTCGGCGTGGCGGACCAGCGCCCACGACCCCGGGCTCTGCCCCAGGAACGGGATCTTGGGCAGGGTGAAGAGCACCGGCGCGGGCTGGGCGCGCAGCACGGCGAACGCCTCCGCCCGCTCCTCCAGCGGCCGGGTCCAGAAGCGCAGATCGCCCAGGTCGATGTCCGCCATGGTCAGCTGTGGGGGGATCTCCGTGGCCACCGACCTCACGCTCCCGTCTCGTCGCGACCGAGATTTCTGGTGAAGCGACACACCAGATATTTCTGGTGTGTACCGTCTCCAGAATTAGGGGCGAAGTCAAGGGATGCGGCACAATCGGGGCTGTGACCGAGACCTCCCGTGCGCGCCCCTACGGCGGCGTGCCCGCCGAGCAGCGCCGGTCCCGCCGCCGCGCCGCGCTGATGGCGGCCGGGCTGGAACTGCTGGGCACCCAGGGGTGGGCCGCCACGACCGTGCGGAAGGTCTGCGCCGAGGCCGGGCTCAACGACCGCTACTTCTACGAGAGCTTCCCCGACCGGGAGGCGCTGCTCCTGGCGATCGTCGACGACCAGGTCGCCCAGGGCACCGACGTGATCCTGTCCGCCGCCCGCGGCGCCCCCCGCCACCCGCAGGCCCGCACCCGCGCCGTGGTGACCGCGATCTTCGACTTCCTGACCGGCGATCCGCGCCGCGCCCACATCCTGACCCACGCGTTCCCGTCCTCCCCCCTGCTCCAGGGGCGGCGCATCGAGATCTTCCGGAGCATGGCCGCGATCTTCACCGCGCAGACCCACGAGACCCTGGACCAGGTCCTCCTTCGCGACATCGACGTCGAGCTGACCGGCCTGACCCTCACGGCCGGCCTCTGGGAGCTGTTCAGCACCTGGTTCCGCGGCGAACTGGACGTCGACCGCGACCACCTGATCGACTACACCGTCGCCCTCATGATGAGCACGATCGAGCTGGCCGCGCCCCTCCACCACCGCCTCCGCTGAGGGGCGGCACGGGCCTCAGCCACGCCGCCGCTGTGACGGAGCGCACTCGCGCGGACGTCACGAACGGCCCGCCGCCGGTGTCCAGTGAACGAGCGCGCGAACGGGAGGACCATGCCATGAGCGACCACGCCGCCGACCCGGCGACCGAGGACTTCGTCGCCCACCGCAAGCTGCTCTTCACCGTCGCCTACGAGATGCTCGGTTCCGCGGCCGACGCCGAGGACGTCCTCCAGGAGACGTGGCTCCGGTGGGTCAAGGTCGACCTGGGGCAGGTGCGCGACCGGCGCGCCTACCTGGTCCGGATCACGACCCGGCAGGCGCTCAACCGGCTGCGCACGATGACCCGCCGCAAGGAGTCCTATGTCGGCCCCTGGCTGCCCGAGCCGCTGCTCACCTCGCCGGACGTGGCGGAGGACGTCGAGCTCGCCGAGAGCATGTCGATGGCGCTGATGCTCGTCCTGGAGACGCTGTCGCCGACCGAGCGCGCCGTCTTCGTGCTGCGCGAGGTCTTCGCCGTCGGCTACGACGAGATCGCGGACGCGGTCGGCAAGAGCCCCGCGGCCGTCCGGCAGATCGCGCACCGCGCCCGCGGGCACGTGGACGCGCGCCGCCCGCGCGAGGCGGTCTCGCCGGGCGAGACCCGGGCGGCCCTGGAGTCGTTCCGGCGCGCGGTCGAGACCGGCGACCTCCAGGGCCTCCTCGACGTGCTCGCCCCCGAGGTCGTCCTGATGGGCGACGGCGGCGGCCTCAAGCAGGCCGCGCCGCGGCCCGTCACCGGGGCGGCGAAGGTGGCCCGCTTCATCATCGGCGGCACCGGCCGGATCCGGCACAAGATCACCACCGAGGTGGCCGTGGTCAACGGCGGCCCGGCCCTCGTCCTGCGGCTGGACGGCGAACTCGACGGCGTCCTGGCGGTCCGCGTCGAGGACGCCCGCATCTCCGGGCTCTACTACGTCCGCAACCCCGAGAAGCTGACCCGCGTCGAGTCCGAGACGGCGCTCACCCTCCGCTGAGCACCGGCCGCGGGCGGACCACCCGCGGCAGGCGGCTCGCGCTGAGCCGCTCCGCCGCAGCGGTCCCGCCGCACGCCGGAGCGGTTCCCCCATGGGTGAACGTTCTCGGCGCCGCGCACGTACCGCCTGCGGTAGCGGGGATCTTGTGAAGAAGCGGAAGGTGCCAGATGCAGCGCTCCGTGCGTGCACGACGCAAGAAGAGATCCATTGCCTTCCTCGCTTTCGGCGCGGGCTTCACCATGGTCGCGACCGGGGTGGCGGGGTGTGGCCGGTCGGCCGATACCAGCCTGTCGTCCGCCGACGGGGCCGCGCCCCAGAGCGTCAGCTGTCCCGCCGTCAAGCCGCGGCTTCCGCGGGTGCCCGCGTCCCAGCAGGCCGAGGTCGCGCGTGAACTGGCGCTGCTGGACTCCCAGATCGCGGAAGCGAACCGCAGGCTGAAGAGCCTGCCCGAGCGCGGCGGACGGCAGCTCGCGGTGAACGCGGTGCTGAAGCCGCTGGAGGACAAGCGCGCGGCGGCCCTCGACCGCATCGCCATCAGCTTCCAGCGCGCCGGGCAGCAGCCCCCCGCTCTGGGCGCGCTCGCCCGGTGCCGGCTGACCGGCGGCGGACAGGGCGGCGGCAGCGGCCAGGATGGCGGCGGCCAGGGCGGCGCAGGGGCGGGCAACGGAGTCGTCGGGCCGGCCGCCGCCGACTTCATCGACATCCGCAAGGTGAGACCGGTCCGGACGAAGGTCCGCCCGAACCGGAAGGCCTCGCGGGGCAGCTTCACCTCCCGGTGCGGCACGGACAAGGAGAAGCACCAGAACACCGACAACATCATCATCTCCCCCGGCGTGCCGAACGGGGCAGAGCATCTGCACGACTACGTCGGGAACCTGTCCACGGACGCGTTCTCCACCGACGCGAGCCTGGCCGCCGCCGGCACCAGTTGCCGGATCAAGGCGGAGAAGTCGACCTACTTCTGGCCGGTGCTGCGGGTGCGCCGGCAGGGCGACGCGGGCAAGGGCGCCGCGGAGAAGGACAAGAACAACGTCGGCACCGCGGTACTGCCCTCGAAGGTGATCCTGCGCTACAGCGGCAGCCCGCGCGGGAAGGTGACCGCCATGCCGCGGTTCCTGCGGCTGTTCACCGGTGACGCCAAGGCGTTCTCCAAGGGGCCCGCCAACGCGCAGGCGACCTGGACCTGCACTGGCTTCACCGACAGGCGCACCGACAAGTACCCGCTCTGCCCCAAGGGCAGCGATGTGGTGCGCTTCTTCGACGAGCCGAGCTGCTGGGACGGGAAGAACACCGACAGCGCCAACCACCGCGCCCACGCCGTCTTCCCCGAGGACGACGGCAGGTGTCCTGCCGGGTTCAAGGCCATCCCGCATCTGACCATGGCACTCGTCTACAAGGGCATCCCCAACACGACGCCCAAGAACGACGGCGACGTCCGGTTCGCGGTGGACGGTTTCGCCACCGAGCAGCACAAGCCCATCACCGACCACGCCGGTTACATCAACGTCATGTCCAAGCGGCTGAACGCCGCGGTCGCCAAGTGCGTCAACCGCAACCGGAGGTGCTGAACCTCCCGGCCGGCCATCCCGCCGTGCACCGCGGTTCGCGATGGCCGCCGCGCCGACGGCGACGACGGCGCCCTCGGAAGGGCCGACGCCGGGCCGAGGTCCGACGGCTCAGCTCGGCGGACGGTCGGGGAGGATCCGGTCGAGGAAGTGCGCGACGGTGATGACGCCGATCATGGGCGCGTCGGTGCGGTCGGCCTCGCCGCTGACCGCGACGACGGGGCTGCGGTCGGCGGCCATGACGCTGGCTATCTCCATGACGGTGGCGTCGGCGTCCACGACGGGCAGCGCCTTGCGGTCCTCGACGAGGAGGTCCGCGACGGTCCTGTCGCCGAGCCTTGCGCACAGCTTGTCGGCGTGGCGCTCGTCGTAGACCCGGGCCAGCGCGGGGTCGTCCCGGACGTGCGGCGGGATGATGGCCCGCAGGAGCCGCGAACCCGGGATCACCGCGACGGGGCGGCGGTCGGGGTCGACGACGATCAGCCCCGCGAGCGAATGCTCGGCCACGAGCCGGGCCGCGTCCAGGGCGCTGTCGTCCGGCGTGACGGTCGGGTAGTCGACGGCGAGGTCTCGTGCGCGCACGGCTCCAACGTAGCCGACCGCCCCGGACCCGAACCGGGCAGCGTATTGCATAATGCAATAGTTAGCTCGGTGAACCGACGGAAGGGGCCGGTGAGTGGGCGAGGGTTCGGCAGGGGAACGGATACCGGTCGAGGGCGGGGCGCGCGGCCTGCCGGCGAAGGTCCGCGAGACCCAGTGGGGCCTGGTCCTGCTGGCCTTGCTGGTCGGATGCGGGGCCGGAGCGGGCGCCGTGGTCTTCCGCGAGCTCATCACCGCGTTCACCCACCTGTTGACGGGGCACGGCGACTACTCCGCGGCCGGACGGGACGCGCATCCGCGGCTGCCGTGGTTGGGGCCGTTCTTCGTGCTCCTCGTGCCGGCGGTGGCGGGGCTGGTGTACGGGCCGCTGGTCCAGCGGTTCGCCCCCGAGGCGCGCGGCCACGGCGTGCCGGAGGTCATGTTCGCCGTCGCGCAGCGGGGCGGGCGCATCGCCCCGCAGGTCGCGGTGGTCAAGTCCCTGGCCTCGGCGCTGACCATCGGGGCGGGCGGCTCGGTGGGGCGCGAGGGGCCGATCGTGCAGATCGGCGCGGCGCTCGGCTCCACGCTGGGCCGCGTCGCGCGGGTCGCCGAGAACCGGTTGCGGGTCCTGGTGGCCTGCGGCGCCGCCGGCGGCATCGCCGCGACCTTCAACGCGCCGCTGGCCGGGGTGTTCTTCGCGATGGAGCTGATCCTGCGCGACTACACCGTCGAGTCGTTCGGCGTGGTGGTGCTGTCGAGCGTGACGGCCAGCGTGATCGGCCGGGCCGTGTTCGGCTCGGCCTCGTTCATGTCGCCGCCTGACTTCCACGTCGCCCACCCGGTCGAGTACCTCCTGTTCGCCCTGCTCGGCCTGCTCGGGGCCCTGGCCGGGGTCGGGTTCACCCGCGCCCTGTACACGGTGGAGGACGTGTGCGACACACTCTGGCGGGGGCCCGAATGGCTGCGGCCCGCCGCGGGCGGTCTGCTGCTGGGCGGCCTGCTGCTGGCCCTCCCGCAGATGTACGGCGTGGGCTACCCCGTGCTGCAGGACGCCGTGAACGGCCGCTATGTGATCGGGTTCCTGCTCCTGCTGCTCGTGGGCAAGATCCTCGCCACCAGCCTGACCATCGGGATCGGCGGTTCCGGCGGGGTGTTCGCGCCGAGCCTGTTCATGGGCGCGATGCTCGGCAGCGCCTTCGGCGCGGCGGCGCACCAACTCGCCCCCTCGGTCACCACCTCACCGGGCGCCTACGGGCTGGTGGGCATGGGCGCGGTGTTCGCCGGCGCCGCCCGGGCCCCGATCACCGCCGTGGTGATCCTTTTCGAGCTGACCGGCGAGTACTCCATCATCCTGCCGATGATGACCGCGATCGTCGTGGCCGCCCTCGTCGGCCGGCACCTGTCGGACGACACCATCTACAGCCTCAAGCTCCGCCGCCGCGGCATCGACCTGGACGCCGCACCGGCCGACCCCCGCATGACCCGTCGCGTCGGCGGTGTGATGGACGCCGTCCCCGAGCCGCTGCCGGCCACGCTCGCCCTGGCGGACGCCTCCCGGCTGCTCGCCCTCTCCGAGCATGGTGCTCTGCCGGTTCTGGACGGCCAAGGCGCCTACCAAGGGGTCGTCACCGCTCGTGCGGTCGCCGAAGCGCTGGCCGACACCGAGTCGCGGACGGACACCGGGCGCTCGCCGGCCGCCGGCGGTCTGGCGCAGATGCCCACGCCGCTGACCACGGACATGCCGCTCGTCGACGCCCTTCACGTCCTGACGTCCACGGACGGGACCGGCGTGCCCGTCCTGGACCCCGAACGCACCGTCCTCTCCGGCTGGATCACCCACCAGGCCGTCCTTCGAGCCCTCCACGCCCCCGAAGGGGCTCTGGGGGCGCAGGTGTGAGAGGGGGCGGCCTCGTCGCGTCCTGAGGACGGGAGGCGGTCCGGTTCCCCGCGCCGGTCGGCGGGGTGCGGCCTCAGCGGTCCGGTGCGTCCGGGTGCCGGGGGGCGGTGCGCAGGTCGAAGACCACGCGGCGCAGTTCGGCGATGGTGTCGTCCAGTACGGCCAGGGCCGCCTGGACGCCCTGGCCGGCACGCGGGTCCTGGATGCGGGCCAGCGCGCCGTTCAGTTCGAGGCCGATGGCGAACAGCCGGCGGGTGATCTGGTCGGCGAGGTCGCGGGCCACGCGCTGCGCGTCGGAGCCCAGCTGCCGGGCGAGCGCATCGGCGGCCTGCTGGGCGGGCGGGGCACGGCCGGCGGCGTCACCCGATCCGTAGGCGCGCCCGGGCGCAGGTGACGGGTAGGTCATCTGGGAGAACTACCCGGACCGCGCCGCGAGCCACGCCCGCACTGCCCGAGTTTGTAGGCGTTTTGCCGACTCTGTCCACAATTCGGGGGCCCGCTCCACGGCGGCCGGCGTCCGTGGTCGAAGCGGAGGGCCGAAGGTCCCCCGAACCGGGGACAGCGGCCCCTACCTGCGCCTTCTCCTCGCCGGGAAGGCTGGACGCACCGACAGGGGGAGGGATCGGCCATGAACGATCGAGAGAGGACGGGCACCGTCCTGGTCGGATACGACGGGTCGCCCGCCGCCGACGAGGCGCTCCGCTGGGGGGTGCGGGAGGCTCTGTCCCGCCGCCTGCCCCTCACGGTCTGCCACGCCTGGCACTGGCCCTATCCGTTGCGTCTGCCGGACAAGGACACCCTGGAGGTCCTCCGCGGCGCGGGGGCCATCGTGGCGGACGACGGCGTGCGCAAGGCCCACGGCCTCGCCGAGGGCCTGGACGTCCGCTGGCGCCTGGACCGGGGGTGGGCCTCGGCCGTGCTGCTGGAGGCGTCCCGCGAGGCCGACATGGTCGTGCTCGGCTCGCGTGGGCACGGCGGGTTCGAGGGACTCTCGGTGGGCTCCACCGCGGTCCAGGTGGCGTCCCATGCCGATCGCCCGGTCATCGTCGTCCGGCCGGACCTGCCGCCCGCACGACCGGACGGCGAGCGGCTCGTCGTCGGGGTGGACGGCTCGCCGGGCGCCGAGTCGGCCATCGGCTTCGCCTTCGAGGAGGCCGCGCTGCGCGGCGCGTCCGTCACGGCCGTGTGCAGCTGGTGGGACCCCTCCGCGTTCCGCGGACCGGACCGCGTCCCCTTCAGCGATCCCGAGGTGATCAGGCGCGAGGCCATGGCGCGGTTCGAGGAGGACATCGCCCCCTGGCGGACCCGGTACCCGCAGGTGCGGCTGGAGACCGAGTTCATGGTCGACACTCCGCGGCGGGCCCTGCTCGGCGCCGCCCACGGCGCGGCGCTGCTGGTCATGGGCGCGCGCGGGATCGGCGCCGGACCCCAGACGCTCCTGGGCCCGGTCACCCAGGCCGCGCTGCAGGAAGCGCCCTGCCCGGTGGCGGTGGTGCCCGCGCAGGGGACCGGACGCGGCAGGACGCCCGAGGCAGCGGGCGCCTCGGCGCGCGGCGGGACGGTCTGAAGAGCCCGAACACGCGTCACGCGGGCCGGGCGATGAGGACCGGACGGCCGCACCGGTGGATCACCGTGTAGGCGACCGATCCAAGCGGCATGAGCGGGTCCCTGTGGTCATGAGGGCCGACCACGACGAGCTGGGCGCCGGCCGAGACCTGGAGCAGGGCCTTCCTGGGGCTGTCGTTGACCACCTCGGCGGTGACCTGGACCTCGGGGAACCGGGTCCGCCAGTCGGCCAGCGCCTCCTCGATCCGCGCCTCCGCCGCCTGCCGGTGGTGCCGCAGGAGCGCGGCGAGCTCGGCGGAGTGCACCGGATCGGGGACCTGGAAGAACCGGAAGGCGTGGACGACCCGCAGCGGCGCCCGCCAGAGCGCCGCCTCACGGAAGGCCTCGGCCAGCACCGCCCCGGTGGACGGCCCGTCCACGCCGGCGACGATCTCGGCATGGCCGGTGGTCGGCTCGCGCAGGGCCGGCGCGAGCGCCACCGAGACCGGCGCGTGCGCCGCCACCTTGAAGGCCACGGAGCCGAGGACGAGGCCGGCGAGGCCGCCGCTGCCACGGGTGCCGACGACCACCAGCCCCGCGTCCCGGGCGCGCGCGACCAGCGCGCTCGCCGCGTCGTCGACGACCAGTTCGCTCGACGTCTCGACGCCCTCCATGCGCCTGCGCACCCGCTCCTCGGCCTCGTCCAGCAACCGCCGCGCCGCACCCCACTCGGGCTCCTGCTCGATGCCGGGAGCCGTGCCGCCGCGGACCTGCGGGAGGGCGTGCAGGAGGCGGAGGGCGACCCTGCGGACCCTGGCCTCGCCGGCCGCCCAGTCCAGCGCCCGGGTGCCGGTCTCGGACCCGTCCACCCCCACCAAGATCGGACCGTTCACAACAATCCCCCCAACCGCGAGTCCGCGCCGCGTACCTGCGAGGACACCGCCTCAACGAGATGCTGCCCCGTTCCGCCCCCCGGAAAAGGACCGCGCTCCCCGCGGGCGGGTCGAGCCCGCCCCGGCGCGCCGGGGCGGGCTCATGCCGTGTGCTCGGCCGCCCGTTCGAGCAGCCGGGCGGACTCGGCCTCGGAGACCGGCGCGAAGTCCAGGTAGAAGTCGCTCGCGGCGACGAAGAACGTCGGCGAGAGCGGGCAGACCACCTCGTCGGCGACGGTCCACAGGCGGTCGAGCGTGGCGGGCGCCGCCGCGGGCACGGCGAAGACGACCCGCCCCGCGCCCTGCGCACGGGCGTCGCGGCACGCTGCCTCCGCGACCGGGCGGGAGGCCGCGCCGTCGTCGACGACGATGACGTCCCGGCCGGCCAGCGGCAGGCGCGGGCGCCCCCCGCGCAGCCGGAGCCCGAGCGCCCGCGCCTCGACGCGGGCGGCCCGTTCCAGCTCCCCGATCCGCCCCTCGCCGGCCGCGGACCGCCGGACGGCGTCCTCGTCCAGGACGCGCGCCCGGCCCTCGCCGACCGCGCCCACGACGCCGGGAATCCCCGGGACGGCGAACTCGCGCACCACCAGCACGTCCAACGCGCAGCCGAGCAGCGCGGCGGCCTCGGCCGCCACGAGGACACCGCCCCCCGCGAGGCCCAGGACCCGCACGTCCCCGCCCGTGTACCGCCGCAGGTTCGCAACGAGCTGCCGTCCCGCGTCCCGCCGATCGGAGTACATCGCCCCCACCTCGCTCCTGGCCGTTCCACCCACCAGCATCCGGTGCGGGCCTCCGGCGTTCCAGGGCGCATCGGCCCGCCTCGGCCCGACCTTCGTCCCGACCCCGCCGAGGGCCCGCGGGCGTCAGGTGCGGCGGGTCAGGTAGGCGACGCAGCCGTCCAGGGTGGCCAGCTCCGGGTAGTCGTCCTCGTCGATGCGCAGGCCCGAGCCGTCGCTCAGCCCCTCGACGAAGCCGAGGAAGTCGAGCGAGTCGAGGCCGAGGTCCTCGCGCAGGTCGGCGTCCCCGCCGACGGTCGCGGCATCGACGTCGGGGGCCGCCTTCTCCAGCGAGCGGGCGGCCAGGTCGCGTGCCTCTCGGGGTGTCATAGCTCCTCCGGGCTCTGCAGCAGCCGGTCCACGGCCTCCAGGAGGCGCGCGCCCGTGTGGCCGTCGGTGGCCCTGTGGTCGGCGGCCAGCGTGGCGGTGACCACCGGGCGGACGCCCAGCAGCCCGTCCACCGCCCACGGCCGCTGGACGATCCTGCCGAAGCCGAGCAGGGCCACCTGCGGCGGGAAGATGACGCCGGTCACCGACTCCACGCCCCGGTCGCCCAGGTTGGTGACGGTGATCGTCGCGTCGCTCAGCTCGGACCCGCGCAGCCGGCCCGTCCGGGCGCGGACGAGCATCTCCTTCAGCGCGGCCATCAGGTCGTCCAGGGACAGCTCGTCGGCGCCGCGCAGGGTCGGTGTCACCAGCCCGCCGCCGCGCAGCGCGGTGACGATGCCGAGGTGGACGCCCTCTCCGGGGACGAACGCCTCGTCGAGCCAGTGGCCGTTGAGTTCGGGGACCTCCCGCGCCGCCAGCGCACCGGCCTTGAGCAGCAGCGCGGCCGGGAGGATCCGCCCCGACACCGGGAGTTCGCGGTTGCGCGCCTGGAGCCAGGCCGTCGCGGCGCCCATGTCGATGGTGGTGCCGAGGTAGTAGTGCGGGATCTCGCGCTTGCTCCGGGCCATCAGCTCGCCGATCGCCCGCCGCATCGCGGCCTGCTTGTCCGCCGCCGCGGGCCGTGCGGGGGCCGCCCTCCGCGGTTCGGCGGCCGGGTGCGGTTCGGCGGCGGGGTGCGCTTCGGCGGCCGGGCGCGGGCCGCCCGCAGCGGCGCGGACGTCGTCGGCCCGGATGGCGCCGTGGGCACCCGACCCGCGCACCCGGCCCAGGTCGACGTCGAGCTCGCCGGCGATCCGGCGGGCCAGGGGCGACGCCTTCGGCCGGCCCGCCGGGCGGGTCGCCCTCTCGACGTCGGCGCGAATGATCCTGCCGTCGTGCCCCGTGCCGTGCACCGACGCCAGGTCGACGCCCCGCTCCTCGGCGAGGCGCCGGACGAGCGGGGTCGCCGCCCGCCGGTGCGCGGGAGCACGGGACGGCTTCCTCCGCTCCCGCGCCGGGCCCGCCGCGGGCGCCGCGGCGCCGGACGGCTCGGGAGCGGCGGGAGGGGCGGGAGGGAGCGCGCCGCCCGGCGGCGCCGCCGTCGAGCTCAGCCGGGCGAGCGGGGTCCCGACCGGCACGCTGGCGCCGGGCTCGACGAGGAGGGCGTCGACCACGCCGTCGTCGAAGCACTCGACCTCGATGTCGGCCTTGTCGGTCTCGACGACGGCGACGGTGTCGCCTCTGTGCACCCGGTCTCCGGGCTTGACCAGCCATTCGGTGAGGGTGCCGCGGTCCATGTCGGCGCCGAGGGAGGGCATCGTGAAGTCAGGCATCGCCGCTCACCACCCGGTGCGCGGCGGCGACGACGTCGTCCGGCTGCGGCAGCGCGGCCTCCTCCAGGTGCCGGGGGTAGGGGATGGGGATCTCGGCGCCGCAGACGCGGGCGACGGGCGCGTCGAGGTCGTAGAACACCTGCTCGGTGATGCGGGCGCTGATCTCCGCGGACAGGCTCCCCGACCGCCACGCCTCGTCCACGACCACGGCGCGGTGGGTGCGGCGGACCGAGTCCATGATCGTGGCGTCGTCCAGCGGGCGCAGCGACCGCAGGTCGACGACCTCAGCCTCGACGCCCTCGGCGGCGAGCGTCTCGGCGGCCTCCAGGGTCTTGTGGAGGGTCCCGCCGTAGGTGATCAGGCTGACGTCCGCGCCGGCCCGGCGCACCGCCGCGCGGTCGATGTCCACCGCGCCCGCGCCTGGCGGCAGCTCGCCGGACATCCCGTACAGCGACCCGTGCTCGAAGAGCAGCACGGGATCGGGGTCCTCCAGCGCGGTCCACAGCATGCCGCGGGCGTCCTCCAGGGTCGCGGGGGCGACGATCCGCAGGCCGGGGATGTGGGTGTACCAGCCTTCGAGGCTGTGCGAGTGCTGGGCGGCCAGCTGCCGGCCCGCCCCGGTGGTCATCCGGATGACCAGCGGGACGCCGAACTGCCCGCCGGACATGTGCGACAGCGTCGCCGCGTTGTTGAGGATCTGGTCCAGCGCGAGCAGGCTGAAGTTGACCGTCATGATCTCCACGACGGGGCGCATCCCGGCGAGGGCCGCGCCGATGCCCGCGCCGACGAACGCCGACTCCGACAGGGGCGTGTCGCGGATCCGCTCGGGCCCGAACTCCTCCAGCAGGCCGAGGCTGACCGCGAAGCAGCCGCCGTAGCGTCCCACGTCCTCGCCCATCAGGAACACGCGCTCGTCCTTCGCCAGCGCCTCCCGCAGGGCCGCCCGCATGGCTTCGCGGTACGTGGTCCCGCCGTGCTCGGCGGGCGCGGGCGCGCCGGACCGCGCCTGGGTGGTGGTCATCACCGCACCGCCTTCTCCGAGTAGACGAAGCGCGCCAGGTCGGCGACCGGCTCCAGCGGCGCCTTCCGCGCCGCCTCCACCGCGCCGTCGATCTCGGCGGCGATCTCCTTGTCCATCGCGGTGAGGTCGTCCTCGCCGAGGTCGCCGTCGGCGCGCAGCCGGGCGGCCAGGGCGTCGATCGGGTCGTGGCGCTTCCACTCCTCGATCTCGGCCTTGGCGCGGTAGCGGTCCGGGTCGTACATCGAGTGGGCGCGGTACCGGTAGGTGCGCATCTCCAGGAAGTGCGGGCCCCCGCCCCAGCGCACCGACTCGGCCGCCCGCCGCGCGGCCGCGGAGACCGCGAGCACGTCCATGCCGTCGACGGCCCACGACACCAGGCCGTAGGACGAGGCGCGCAGGGCCAGGTCGGTCTCGGCGTGCTCGCGGGCGAGCGCGGTCCCCATCGCGTACCGGTTGTTCTCGCAGACGAACAGGACCGGCAGCCGCCACAGCGCGGCCAGGTTCAGGCACTCGTGGAACTCGCCCTCGGCGGCGGCCCCGTCCCCGAGGAAGCACGCCGTGACGCGCTCGTCGCCGCGCATCCGGTCGGCGAGCGCCAGCCCGACCGCGAGCGGCAGCCCGCCGGCCACGATGGCGTTGCCTCCGTAGAACCGGGTCGCCGCGTCGAACAGGTGCATCGAGCCGCCGCGGCCGCGGCTGCAGCCGGTGACCCGGCCGAACATCTCCGCCATGACCGCCTCGGCCGGGATCCCGCGCGCGAGGGCGTGCCCGTGCTCGCGGTAGGTGGTGACGACGGCGTCCTGCGGCCCGAGCGCCGGCATCACCCCGGCGGCGACGGCCTCCTCACCGATGTACAGGTGCATGAACCCGCGGATCTCGGCCGCGCTGTACAGCTCGACGCAGCGCTCCTCGAAGCGCCGGATGCGCAGCATCTCGTGCAGCAGGCCGCGGCGCTGCTTCGCCGCCGCCTCCCGCGCCGCCGCGTCCGCCGCCCGGCCGCCGCCCCCTCCGGCGGCGCCGCCGGGCTCGGTCCTCTTCTTCCTGGTCATGGGCTCCGCTCCAGTGTCGACACGTCCCCTTCGGGAAGCCCGAGCTCGCGCGCCTTCAGCAGCCGGCGCATCACCTTGCCCGAGCGGGTGTGCGGGAGGTGCCGGTCGAACGCGATCTCCTTGGGCGCCAGGGACGCCAGCCTGCGGCGGCCGAACGCGATCAGCTCGCGGCGCATCGCCTCGTCCGCCTCGTAGCCGGGCCGCAGGGTCACGAACGCCTTGACGACCTCCCCCGCGACCGGGTCCGGCCTGCCGATGACCCCCGCCTCGGCGACGGCCTCGTGCTCCATCAGCGCGCTCTCGACCTCGAACGGCCCGATGAGGTGCCCGGCCGACTTGATCACGTCGTCCGCGCGGGCGACGAACCAGTAGTAGCCGTCGGCGTCCCGGCGGGCGATGTCCCCGGTGAGGTACCAGCCGCCGGCGAACGCCTTGGCGTAGCGCGCGTCGTCGTGCAGGTAGCCGCGGAACATCGACGGCCATCCGGGCCGCAGCGCGAGCTCGCCTTCGGCCTCCGGACCGCGCGCCACCGCCACCGTTCCGTCGGCCGACACCCGTGCGCGCCCGTCCGGGCCGCGCTCCAGCAGCCCGACCTCCACGCCGGGCACCGGACGCCCCATCGAGCCGGGCCTGATCTCCATGGACGCGTAGTTGCTGATCATGATCGCACCGGTCTCGGTCTGCCACCAGTTGTCGTGCACGGGCAGCCCGAAGGCCGTCACGCCCCACACGACGGCCTCGGGGTTGAGCGGCTCCCCCACGCTGGCGACGAACCGCAGGGCGGACAGGTCGTGGGCGCGCGCCGGCTCGGCCCCGTAACGCATGAGCATCCGCAGCGCCGTCGGCGCCGTGTACCAGACCGAGACCCGCTGCTCCTCCAGGATCCGGTACCAGCGCCGCACGTCGAACTCCGCGGCGTCCACCAGCAGCGTCGCCCCGTGGGTGAGCGGGGCGACGATCCCGTAGGAGGTGCCCGTGACCCAGCCCGGGTCGGCCGTGCACCAGAACACGTCCCCCTGGCGCAGATCCAGCGCGAAGGCCGCGGTCGCGTGGTGCGCCACGACCGCCTCGTGGACGTGCACCGCGCCCTTGGGCCGTCCCGTGGTGCCGCTGGTGAAGTGCAGCAGCGCCATGTCCTGCGGGTCGGTCGGCGGTATCTCGAAGACCGGGGCGACGTCGTCCATGATCTCCTGGTAGGAGACCGTGCCGGGCGGCGCCTCGTAGCCGCCGACGACCAGCACGTGCTCCAGCCCCGGCAGCTCGTCCCGGATCTGGGCGATCTTCCTCGTGTACAGCTCGGGGCTGGTGACCAGCACCTTCCCGTCGCCGAGCCGGAGCCGGTCGCGGATCGGCTCCGGCCCGAACGCGGGGAACAGCGGCGAGAGGACACTGGTGTTCTTCAGCGTCCCGAGCGCCGCCACGTAGAGCTCCGGGACGCGGCCCAGCAGCGAGAACACCCGGTCCCCCCGGTGCACCCCGAGCGCACGCAGCACGTTGGCGAACCGGCAGGTCTCGTCCCGCAGCCGCGCGTAGGTGAGCTCCGTGACCCGGTCGTGGCGGTCCAGGCAGCGCAGCGCCACCCGGTCGGCGAGCGGCCCCTCGGCGTGTCGGTCGACGGCCTCATGGGCGATGTTGAGCCCCCGCCCGCCCGGGAGGCCGTCCATGGCGGCCCGCGCGTCGTCCCAGCGGAAGCGGTCGTAGACCTTCTCGTAGTCGTCCAGGTTCGGTGGGAGGCCCGGGCGGCCGGGCCTGGTGACGGGTTGCCGGCCCATTCGGCTCACCTCATCGGAAGAGAGCGCGGTCTCGCGGCGTTCACGCGGGGCCTGCGAACTGGGCGATGTCCTTGCTCGCGAGGCCCTGGAGCCGGCCGGCAAGATCGGCCAGCGCCCGGCTGACGGCGAGCTCGTCGCCGATCTCCGGAACCTCGCGGTCGACCGGGTTGCGCCGCGCCTGCCCGCGCCCGGTCGTCTTCTTGTCGCCGCTGATCAGGACCGCGTGCGCGACGGTGTCCGGGCCGTCCTCGGTGATGTAGAGCTCGACGCTCCATTCCTTGGCCTTCATGGCGAACCTCCTTCGCTCGGCCGTTCAACCTCCATCGTTGGAGCGCGGCCGGCGGCGCCCCTAGGGGCGGAAGTCCCGAATCCCGAGGTCGGCGCCCTCCGGAAAGGGACCTTCGGCCCCGCCGGGCGGGACGGACGGAGGCGGGCGGACCGGGCCGGGACGGGCAGGGTCCAACCCGTACAGCCGCGGACCGACACGCGAGGACTGATCGTATGAGCGGCGGACTGCTGACCGACCTGTACGAGGTGACGATGGCGGCGAGCTATCTGCGCCGCGGCATGACCGGACCGGCCACGTTCAGCCTCTTCGTCCGGAAGCTGCCGCCCGACCGGGGATTCCTGATCTCCGCGGGCCTGGAGGACTGCCTGTCGTTCGTCGAGGACTACGGCTTCTCCGAGGACGACCTCGGCTACCTGGCCGCCGAGCAGGGGCTGGACGACGCCTCGCTCCGGGCGTTCGAGCGCCTGCGGTTCACCGGCGACGTCCGGGCCGTGCCCGAGGGGCGTGTCGTCTACCCCGGCGAGCCCCTTCTCGAGGTCACCGCGCCGATCGCGGAGGCCCAGCTGGTGGAGACCGTGCTGCTGAACCACATCACCTTCCAGTCCACGGTCGCCACGAAGGCCGCCCGCTGCGTGCGGGCGGCCGGCGGGGCGGCGGTCATCGACTTCTCCTTCCGCCGGACGCAGGGGGTCGACGCCGCGATGGCCGTCGCGCGGGCCTCCTACCTCGCCGGTTTCGCCGGCACCAGCAACGTCGAGGGCGCCCGGCGGTACGGCATCCCCGCGACCGGCACGATGGCCCACTCCTACGTCGAGGCCTTCCCCGGCGAGGACGAGGCGTTCGCGGCCTTCGCGGCCGACTTCCCCGAGCGCACCACGCTGCTGGTCGACACCTACGACACGCTCGGCGGGGTCGCCGCCGCGATCCGGACGGCCCGCCGGGCCGGGCTGCCGGCCCTGGCGGGGATCCGGCTCGACTCCGGCGATCTCGGCGACCTCGCGGTCAAGGCCCGCTCGATGCTGGACGAGGCCGGCATGACGGGCACGCGGATCGTGGCCAGCGGCGGGCTCGACGAGTACCGGATCGCGGACCTCGCCGCCGCCGGCGCGCCGATCGACGTGTACGGGGTGGGGACGAAGATGGGCGTGTCCGCCGACGCCCCCTACCTCGACAGCGCCTACAAGCTCGCCGCCTACGAGGACCGGCCGGTGATGAAGCTGTCCACCGGCAAGATCACCGCACCGTGCGCCAAGCAGGTCTACCGGGGCGCGGACGGGGACGTGGTCGCACTGCGGGACGAGCCCGCCCCCGAGGGCCTGGAGCCGCTGCTCGTCCCCGTCATGGCGGCCGGACGCCGCGTCGCCGACGCCGAGCCGCTCGACCGCGCACGCGAGCGCTGCGCCGCCGACCTGGCCGCGCTGCCCGAACGGGTCAAGCGGCTCCGGGGGCCCGAGACCCGTCCCGTCCGGCTGAGCACGCGCCTCCAGGACGCCCGGGACCGGCTCTACCAGGAGCTCGCCGCCGGATACCGGGCCGCCGGGAGCGGCCCGCTCGAAGGCGGGTGACCGAGGGCTGGGCGCCCTAGCCGAACCGGCCGACGAGGGCGACCGGGCACTCGGCGTGATGGATCACGCCGTGGCCGACGGAGCCGAGCCGGAAGAGGCCCAGGCGATGGGGGTGCGCTCCGAGGACGACCAGGTCCGCCGTCCGCGACACCCTGCAGAGCTCGGACACGGGGTGCCCGACGAGGACGTCGTTGACCACGTCCACCAGCGGATACCTGTCGTACAGCGGGGCGTAGGCCTCGATGACACGTGCCCGACGCTCGTCGTTGAGGCGCTCCTCGTCGATGGCGTATCCGGCCTCGGCCATGTCCACCGAGAGCTGCCACGCGTGGACCACGCGCAGCCGCGCCCCGCGGGCGGCGGCCGCGTCGAAGGCGTACCTCAGCGCGTCCCCCGGCTCCTCTGCGACGTCGTAGCCCACCACGACCTCGCCGCGGCCGTCGCCCTCCCCTCGGACGACCACCAGGGGGGCGGCGGTGTGCCCGGCCATGCGCAGGGTGGTGGAGCCGAGCAGGAGTCCGGTGAAGCCGCCGTGCCCGCGGTGCCCGAGCACCAGCTCGAACGCCTTCTCCGCCTCGTCGCGCAGCGCGTCCTGCGTAGCGTTGACGACCAGGGCGGTCGTCACCCGCAGCTCGGGACGGCGCGCCCGGACGCGGTTCTCGGCCTCCAGCAGCACCGCGTGCCCGGCGGGCGAGACGCGTTCGGCCTCGTCCGGCGGGGCGAAGCGGCGGAGCTGGTACGGCCAGATCTCCGCCACGTGGACGATGTGCAGCGGCCGGTGCCGCAGCGCGGCCTCGTCGGCCGCCCAGTCGACGGCCCGGCCCGCGGGGCCGGACCCGTCGGTCCCCACGACGATCGGTGCGGACATGGCTCCTCCGGCGATCACCCATCTACTCCCGGCCGGTTTCCAGCCTTGGCCGGACCGGCGGGCGCGGGACAGGGACCAAGGTCCGCCGCGGCCGGGACCTTCGGCGCCCCGGCGCCCCCGAACCGACCTCCCGGTTCGCAGGCCTTGGGCTCCGAAGCGCCGGAACCCCCTCCGCGGGAGCCCTGCCGGGGTGGGCCGTTGGTCCCCGAACGATCTGACCTTCGTCCCTGAAGCCCCCAGGCCGGGCGGCCTGCACTGGTGAGGCAAGGCCCCAACGGCACCAGGCGCCCGCACTGAGCGGTGCGCAGGAGGTGGATCATGTTGCCCCTCGGTCTCGCCCTCACCCCCGTGCTCACGGCGGCGCTGGCGCTCGCTCCCTTCGAGCCGAGCCCGACGCCCACGACGAGCGAACCCACTCCCCCGGCCCCCGCGGCGACCGTCAGCGTCGTCCCGGCCTCGGTCCCCGTCGGCGGCGCCCCGGTGACCGTGGCGGCCGTCTGCGCCGACGGGACGGCCAAGGCCGTCGTCAAGTCCGACGCCTTCGCGGGAGGCGGCGCCTTCAACGGGGCGCGGAAGCTCACGCTGAAGACCTCCGCCGAGGCCAGGGCGGGCAAGTACGCCGTCAACCTGCTCTGCGACGGGACCGCGGTCAGCGCGTCGACCTCGCTCCTGATCACGCAGGCGACGACGCCCAGCCCGACCCCCACGAGCCCGACCCCCACGAGTCCCGCCCCGAACCCGACGCCGTCCGGCCCGCCGCAGACCGGTGGCGGCTCGACCTCGGTGTCCGGTCCGTTCCTGCTCGGCGGGGTGCTGCTGATCGGCACCGGTGCCGCGGCGGGCACGTTCGCGCTGCGTCGGCGCCGCCAGGGCGGAGCGTGAGATGCGCCGGTGGGGCGGCGTGTGGCTGCCGCTCGCGGCCGCCGCCGTCGTCATCGGGGTCGTCCTGGTCGTCTTCGGGCTCGACCGGGGCGGCCCCCCGGGCGTGCCCGGAGGCGGCTCCGGCGGTTCCTCACCCAACCCGCCGGCGGCCGGCGCGATGCCGCGTTCGGCGCCCGTCCGCATCCGGATCCCCGCCATCGGCGTCGACGCGCCGGTCCTGTCCCTGGGGCTGAAGCCCGACGGCACCGTCCAGGAGCCGTCACTGAGTCAACCGGGGCTCACCAGTTGGTACAACGGCGGCGCGGCGCCGGGCGAGCGCGGCCCGGCCGCCTTCTACGGCCACGTCGACACCCGCGCGTCGGGCCCCGCGGTGTTCTACGACCTCGGCCGCCTCAGGCCGGGGGCGCAGGTCAGGGTGCTGCGCCGGGACGGCCGCACGGCGGTCTTCCGGATCGCCTCCGTCGAGCAGGTCCCGAAGTCCAGGTTCCCGACCGAGCGCGTCTACGGCCCGACGGCCGACCCCACGATCCGGCTGATGACCTGCGGCGGCGAGTTCGACCCGGTCAAGCGCAGCTACAGGGACAACATCATCGCCTACGGCGTCCTCGTCGGCTCCACGGGATGAAGCCTTCCGGGGCCGGCGGGCGCCGACCCGCGTCCTCCGGGGGCGTGGGCCGTTGGTCCCGGAATCGATGTCGGGACGGCCCTGCCCCCCCGGCGCGGTGGACGGGGACGGTGAGGACATGGCTACGAAGTTCTCGACCCAGACCATCGCCGGCCGCGCGGGCCGGAGCGGGCGGCCGGGACGGGAGGCCCCCGCGCCGGCCGTGGTGCCGCGGCTCACGGACCGGGCGTGCTGCTGCCTGGCCAAGCCCGCCGTGGTGGCGGTCCTGCCGATCACCGGCCGCGACCACCGGCCCGTGGACCTGCATCTGTGCGTCCACCACTACCGGCTCTCGCGCGGGACCCTCGACGAGGCGGGGGCCGTCGTCTTCGACGGCGCGGGCCTGCCCGTCGCCGACCCCGATGCCGGGGAACTGCTGCGCACGGCGCGCTGACCCGGTCCCCCACTCCGCCCTTGTTCTCGACCGGCCCTGTTCTTGACCATCGCCGCGGTATGCGCGGCCCGCCATAAGGGCAGGTCACGGCAGGTGGAGGCAACGAACGGCGGCACGCGCGAGACGCTGGCCGAGGAGCGGTTCTTCGCCGGCATGCCGGGCCGCCACCTGGCCGCCCTGGCCGCGACTGCCACGGCGATGGACGTCCCGGCGGGGCACCGCTTCTTCGAGGAGGGGTGGGCCGCCGGGCACTTCTGGCTGCTGCGCTCCGGGACGGTGGCCCTCGATCTCCAGGTCCCCGGACGGGGCGCGGTGGTGGTGGAGACCCTGCCGCCCTCCTCCGTGCTGGGATGGTCGTGGATGTTCCCTCCGCACATCTGGAGGTTCGGCGCCGTCTCCCTGGGCCCGGTCCGGGCCCTGCGGTTCGAGGGAGCCGAGGTCCGGGAGCTGTGCGCCGCCGACCTCCGGCTCGGCTACGACCTGACCCTGCGGTTCGGCGCCGTGCTGCTGGACCGCCTCGAAGCCACCCGGGTCCGCGTCCTGGACCTGTACGCGGCCCCGGATCGGCCGGCGTGAACCCGGCCGCCGCGCACCACCCCATGGCACCCGTCCCGTACCGCGTGACGGCCCGGCGGGCGGAGACCGCCGACACGGTGACGCTCGCGCTGGAGCCCGTCGGGGAGCCGATTCCGGAGCCCGCGCCGGGCCAGTTCACGATGACGTACGCGTTCGGCATCGGCGAGGCGCCGATCTCCCTCAGCCGCATAGGGCCCGGCATGGGGGCCGCCCCGTCGCGGAGGACCGGAGCGGTGCTGGAGCTGACGGTCCGGGCCGTCGGCGCCGTCACCCGGGCCGTGTGCGGGACGCGGCCCGGCGAGGTCCTCGGTCTGCGGGGCCCCCTCGGCACCGGTTGGGGGCTGGACGGCGCCCGCGGACACGACCTCGTCGTGGCCGGGGGCGGGATCGGCCTGGCCCCGCTGCGGCCGGTGGTGCTGCGGGCCCTGGCCGAGCGGGACTCGTTCGGCCGCGTCGCGGTCCTGGTCGGCGCCCGGACCCCCGGCGACCTGCTGTTCACCGGAGAGCTGGACGCCTGGCGGGCGCGCGGCGCCCAGGTCGAGGTGACCGTCGACCGGCCGGACGCCGGCTGGACCGGCCACGTCGGTGTGATCACCGCCCTGGCGGGCGCCGCGGACGTCGACCCCGCCAGGACCGCCGCCTTCGTCTGCGGCCCGGAGATCATGATGCGCCTGACCGGGCGGGCGCTCACCGGCCTCGGGGTGCCGCCCGGGAACGTCCGGCTGTCGATGGAGCGCAACATGCGGTGCGGGGTCGGCTGGTGCGGGCACTGCCAGCTCGGCCCGCTGCTGCTCTGCCGGGACGGGCCCGTCGTGCCCTACATGCGCGCCGAACCGCTCATGACCGTCAGGGAGCTTTAGCCATGGGCCGACCGACGCTGGCCGTGTGGAAGTTCGCCTCCTGCGACGGCTGCCAGCTCACCCTCCTGGACTGCGAGGACGAGCTGCTCGCCCTCGCCGGCGAGATCGAGATCTCGCACTTCCTGGAGGCGTCGAGCGCCGCGGGTGAAGGGCCGTACGACGTGTCGCTGGTCGAGGGATCGATCACGACGCCCGCGGACCTGGAGCGCATCCGGCACGTGCGGGCCGTCTCCCGGAAGCTGGTCACGATCGGCGCGTGCGCGACCGCCGGGGGTGTCCAGGCGCTGCGGAACTTCGCCGACGTCGAGGAGTTCGCCTCCGTCGTCTACGCGCGGCCCGAGTACGTCGACACGCTCGCGACGTCCACGCCCATCGCCGCGCACGTGCGCGTGGACTTCGAGCTGCGCGGATGCCCGATCGACCGCCGCCAGCTCCTGGAGGTCCTGGCGGCGCACCTCGCGGGCCGCCCGCCCGACGTCCCCGTGCACAGCGTCTGCTTCGAGTGCAAGATCCGCGGAAACGTCTGCGTCATGGTCGCCCACGGCACCCCGTGCCTGGGCCCGATCACCCAGGCGGGCTGCGGCGCGATCTGCCCGGCGTACGCACGGGGCTGCTACGGCTGCTTCGGCCCGGCCCCCGCGTGGAGCGGGGGGCGGCCGAACACGCGCGGCCTGCTGCCGTGGCTCGACATGACCGGCGAGGAGGCGGACCGCCTGCTGTCCACCTTCAACGTCGCCGACTTCCGCGAGGAGGCCCCGCCCGGGGGACACAGCGATGACGCACCGCAGTGAGAAGGACGGCAGTAAGACGCACGGCAGGGACAGGACACTGCGCGTCGGGGCCCTCGCGCGGGTCGAAGGCCAGGGCGCGATGTACGTCCGGGTGCGGGGCACGGACGTCGAGGAGGTGCGGCTCGACATCTACGAGCCGCCGCGCTTCTTCGAGGCATTCCTGCGGGGCCGCGCCCACACCGAGCCGCCCGACATCACCGCCCGGATCTGCGGGATCTGCCCGGTCGCCTACCAGATGAGCGCCTGCCAGGCGATCGAGGCCGCCTGCGGCGTGACCGTGGACGGCCCCCTCGGCGAGCTGCGCCGCCTGATCTACTGCGGCGAGTGGATCGAGAGCCACGCCCTGCACATCTACCTGCTGCACGCACCGGACTTCCTCGGCTGTCCCGGCGCGGTGGAGCTGGCCCGCGACCACCGCGCCGCCGTCGAGCGGGGGCTGCGGCTGAAGAAGGCCGGGAACGCGCTCATGGAGTTCCTCGGGGGCCGCGCGATCCACCCGGTGAACGTCCGGGTCGGCGGGTTCCACCGGACCCCGGCGCCCGCCGAGCTGGCCCCGCTCGCCGAGACCCTGCGGGTGGCGCGCGACGACGCCCTGGCCACCGTGGAATGGGCGGCGGGCTTCGAGTTCCCCGACTTCGCCCACGGCCACGAGTTCCTCGCGCTGTCCGCCGACCGCTACCCCCTTGAGGGCGGCATCGTCCGCCGCGGCGCGGGGCCCGCGTTCCCCGTCGCCGAGTTCGAGCGGAACGTCGTCGAGGAGCAGGTCCCGCACTCGACCGCGCTGCACGCCCGGTTCACCGGCGGCGGCCGCTACCTGACCGGTCCCCTGGCCCGCTACTCCCTCAACCGCGACCTGCTGTCCCCGCTCGCGCTGGAGGCCGCCGACCGGGCCGGGCTCGGCCCGGAGTGCCGGAATCCGTTCCGCAGCATCCTCGTCCGGGCCGTCGAGGTCGTCTACGCGGCGGACGAGGCGCTGCGGATCATCGACGCCTATGAGCCGCCGCCGCGCCCGGCCGTGCCGGTGCCGCCGCGGGAGGGGACCGGCCACGGCGCCACCGAGGCCCCGCGCGGCCTGCTCTACCACCGCTACGACCTCGGTCCGGACGGCCTCGTCCGGGCGGCCAGGATCATCCCGCCGACGTCGCAGAACCAGGCGGCCATCGAGGACGACCTGCGCCGCTTCGTCGCGGCCCGCCTCCACCTCGACGACGAGGCCCTGACCCGGAGCTGCGAGCAGGCGATCCGCAACCACGACCCCTGCATCTCCTGCGCCACCCACTTCCTCGACCTGACCGTGGAGCGGTCGTGATCACCGTGATCGGGGTGGGCAACGACCTCCGCCGCGACGACGGCGCCGGACCCGCCGTCGTCGCGGCCCTCCGCGGCCATACGGAGGCGAGGCTCGCGGTCACCGACGGCGAGCCCGCGCGGCTCATCGACCTGTGGGCGGGAGCCGACCTCGCGATCGTCGTGGACGCCGTGCGGGCCGATCCGCCCGAGCCCGGCAGGGTCCACGAGCTGGACGCCGGTGCCGCCGCCCTCACGGCGCGGCCGGTCACCGACCACGCCCTCGGCCTCGGCGACGCCGTCGCGCTCGGTTCGGCGATGGGCCGGATGCCCGCCCGGCTCCGGGTCCTCGCGATCGAGGGGGCCGACTTCGGACTCGGCCGCGGGCTCACGCCGCGGGTCGCCGCCGCGGCCGGCGCGGTCGCCGACCGCCTGGCCGCCGCGCTCGCGTCCCGGCGCGGGACCGCGTTCCCCGCGGCCGACCACGCAGGAAGGAGAAGCGGATGACCGCACCAGCGCTCGAACTGACGAGTCTGCGCCCGCTGTGCGAGGCGCTGCGCCGGGCCGGCTACACCGTCATCGGGCCGACCGTGCGCAACGACGCGATCGTCCTGGAGGAACTCGACTCGGCCGATCGCCTGCCGTACGGCTGGGGCGTCACGCTCCAAGCCGGCGCCTACCGGCTGCGCCCGCGGGAGGACGGCGCGGCGTTCGCGCACGCGGCGGGGCCGCAGTCCTGGAAGCCGTTCCTGCACCGGTCGAGGGTCAAGCTCTGGGAGGCGGACCGGACGGAGGACGGGTTCCAGGTCAGGGACGGGAGACCCGAACCGGCCCGGCTGGCACTGCTCGGCGTCCGGCCCTGCGACCTGCGCGCGATCGCGATCCAGGACCGCGTGCTCCTGGGCGGCCGCCACGTCGACCCCTCCTACGAGGCACGGCGGCATGACAACTTCATCATCGCCGTCAACTGCACCGAGCCCGGCGGGACCTGCTTCTGCACCTCCATGGGCACCGGCCCGCAGGCGGGCCCCGGCTACGATCTCGCGCTGACCGAACTGGCCGGCGACGGCGGCCTCCGCTACGTGGTCGACGTCGCCACCGAGGCGGGCGCCGCCCTCATGGACGACGTGGAATCGGCGCCCGCCGAGCCCGCCGACGTCGACCGGGCGCGCGCGGAGGTGGCGGCGGCGGCCGGCCGGATGGGCCGGGAGATGCCCGCCCTGGGACTGCGCGAGCTCATGGCCGGGACCCTGGACGCCGACCGCTGGGACGAGGTGTCCGAGCGCTGCCTGAGCTGCGGCAACTGCACGATGGTGTGCCCGACCTGCTTCTGCACGAGGGTCAGCGACACCACCGACCTGACCGGTGACCACGCCGAACGGTGGCAGCTCTGGGACTCCTGCTTCGATCCGGACTTCACCCATCTGCACGGGGGCGACGTCCGGGCGTCGCCCAGGAGCCGCTACCGCCAGTGGCTCACCCACAAGCTCGGCACCTGGCACGACCAGTTCGGCTCCTCCGGCTGCGTGGGCTGCGGCCGGTGCATCGTCTGGTGCCCGGTCGGCATCGATCTGACCGTCGAGGTCGCGGCGCTGCGCACCGAGGCCGCCGGGGAGGGCCCGGGCCGGCCCGAGGGGTCGAAAGGCCCACCGGGAGGGGAAATTCGCCCCTGACCGCCGGGCGGAACGCGGCGCGAGCCTGAAGGCATCGGTAGGAGGCTCGTGATGAAGCAGACGTTCAGGTTCGGCACCTTCCGGGGGATCCCGGTCGGAATGCACTGGTCCGTTCTGGTGATCATGCTGTTGATCACCGAGATCCTCGGCCGCTCGGTACTGCCCGCCGCCGACCCGGCCGCGTCACCCGGCGTGCGCTGGACGGCGGCCGTCCTGGCCGCGGTGCTGTTCATGGGATCGCTGGCCGCGCACGAGGTCGCGCACGCGATCGTCGCCCGTCGGCACGGTGTGGGAGTCGGCTCGATCACGCTGTGGGCGCTGGGCGGCCTGGCGGAGCTGGACGGCGAGCCGGCCACCGCCCGCGCCGACCTGCAGATCGCCGGGGTCGGCCCGCTGACCAGCGCGGTCGCCGGCGCGGTGTTCGCCGGGCTCTGGCAGGCCGGGGAGGCGCTCGGCGCCCCCGTGATCGTCTCGGCCTCGCTGAGCTGGCTGGCCGTGACCAACGTCCTCATCGCGGTGTTCAACCTGCTTCCGGGGGCGCCGCTGGACGGCGGGCGCATCCTGCGCGCGCTGCTGTGGGGCAGGAGCGGGGACAAGCCGCGCGCGACGCGCACCGCCCAGCACGCCGGGCTGGCGCTCGGCCGCGTCATGATCGGCGCCGGTCTGCTGATGCTGCTGCTGTGGAGCTGGTGGAACGGGCTGTGGCTGGCCCTGATCGGATGGTTCATCTCCAGTTCGGCGCGGGCGGAGGAGCGCTGGACGGACCTCCGCGAGGCCGCGAGGGACCTCCGGGTCGCCGACATCATGACCCGCGACCCCGACAACGGCTGGACCTGGCAGGCCGCGGCCCCGTTCATCCGGGACGTGGCGGTGCCGTCCCGCCAGTCGGTGTTCCCGGTCGTGAGCGTGTCCGGCGAGCCCGTCGGCGCCGTCACTTCGGACCGGCTGACCCGCGTCCCGGCCTGGGACACCGGCGCCACGCTCGGCGATCTCAGCGTCCCGCTCGGCTCCGACCGGGTCGTCGACCCCGAGAGGCCCGTGGACGTCCTCCTCCAGATGGCCCCCGTCGTCGGCGACCTCGTCGCGGCCGTCGCCGCCGACCACCACCTCGTCGGGATGGTCACGACCGAGGACCTCCAGCGGATGATGCGCCAGACCCGGCTCCGGCGCGGCAGCCCCGCCGCCGCCTGACCCCCGCCCCAGCGCGGACCCGCGGTTCTCCACCCGGACGACATGGAGAACATCTGCTGGACACGGAACATCGGCAGCGGCCCCGGGCCGCTGCCGATGTTCCGTCCGGATCAGCCGGCGGGGATGACGGCGACGGGGCACTGCGCGTGATGGATGACCCCGTGGGAGGTCGACCCGAGCCGGGGAGAGGTCCAGCTCCGGTCATGGGCGCCGACCACGACCAGGCGGGCGTTCCGCGACGCGTTGGCCAGCGCGGTCACCGGGTGCTCCAGGACGACCTCGTCGGCGACGTCGACCCCGGAATGCCTGCTCCGCACGGGCTCGCAGACCGCGGTGACCTCCTTGCGCAGGTCCTGCTCGATCTGCTCCGCGTCGACGGCGTAGCCGGCCTCGATCAGCGTCGCGAACGTCTGCCACGCGTGGACGACGCGGAGCCGGGCGCCGTGGAGCGCGGCGGCCTCGAAGGCGTACTCGAGCACCGGGCCCGCCTCCTGGGCCAGGTCGATCCCCACGACGACCTCGCCGGTGTCGGAGGCGTCGCCGCGGACGATCACCACCGGCACCGCGGAGTGGCCGGCCAGGCGCAGGCTCGTGGACCCGAGCATCAGGCTGGCGAACCCGCCCCGGCCGCGGCTGGCCACCACCAGCTCGAACGCCTTCTCGGACTGCGCCCGCAGGGCCTGCCACGCCTCCTCGGCGACCAGTTCGGTCGTCGTCTCGAGGTCCGGCCACCGCTCCTTGACGCGCTCGCGCGCCGCCGCCAGGACCATGCGCCCCGCGCGGGTCATGCGCTCGGCGGTCTCGGGCGGCGCGAACAGCGGCGCCTTGTAGGGCCAGCTCTCCACGGCGTGGACGATGTGCAGGGGGCGCTCGCGCAAGGCGGCTTCGGCGGCGGCCCAGTCGAGGGCGCTCGCCGCCTCGTCGGAACCATCGGTGCCGACGACGATCGGCTCGGACATCGCGTCTCCTCACATGCGTTGGCGGCGATCGCCTCCTCCGAGGCGATCCGGCGCGCACAGCGGCACGGCCGCTCCTTTCCACGCTCCCTCGCCCTCCGGCGCGCCCCCTAGGGACGAAGGTCCCCATGTCAGGCACCCCCTCGTCCCACCGGCCGCGAGCCGACCGCCCCTGGGGGCCCCGGGCACGGCCTGGGAGCGTGGACGAAAAGGACTCACACAGGCGGCGAGGTGGATGGCGGTCAAGACCGCGTTCGGTCGGAACGCTCACGAACTGCTCTTCGTCCTGACGGCCGGCGGGCTGGCGGCGGGCGCCGCGGTCCGCTGGACGGTCGGCGCCGGCGCGGGAGACCTGATCTGGCTGGTGACGACGGTGGTCGCGCTCATCCCCGCCGTGTGGTGGGTCGTGGACGGGTTGCGGCACCGCAGGTTCGGCAGCGACGTGATCGCCGTCCTCGCGCTGGGCGGGACGATCGCCGTGGGCGAGCCCCTCGCCGGCGCCGTGATCGCCGTGATGCTCACCGGGGGGCGGCTGCTGGAGGAGCGCGCCGGGCGGCGGGCCCGCCGCGACCTCAGCGCGCTGCTCGCGCTCGCGCCCCGGGTGGCGCACCGCCGCAGCGAGAGCGGCCTGGTGACCGTCGACGTGTCCGAGGTGCGGCCGGGCGAGCTGCTGCTGGTCCGCTCCGGGGAGACCGTGCCCGTGGACGGATTGGTGGAGAACGGGACGGCGGTGCTGGACGAGTCCACGCTCACCGGGGAGTCCCTGCCGGTGGAGCGTCCCGCCGGGGACGTGGTGCGCGGCGGCACGGTCAACTCCGGAGGCCCCTTCGACCTGCGCGCCACCAACGACGCCCGGTCCAGCACCTACGCCGGGATCGTCCGGCTGGCCGAGGAGGCCGCGGCCGAGAACGCGCCGTTCATCCGGATGGCCGACCGTTACTCGGCCGTGTTCATCCCGGTCACCCTGGTGCTGGCCGGAGCGGCGTGGATCGCCGCCGCGGACCCGGTCCGGGCGGTCGCGGTGCTGGTCGTCGCCACGCCCTGCCCCCTGATCCTCGCGGCGCCCATCGCGTTCGTCTCCGGCCTGTCCCGGTGCGCCCGGCGGGGCGTCGTGGTGAAGGGCGGCGGCACGCTGGAGCGGCTCGCGGGCGCACGGGTCCTGCTGTTCGACAAGACCGGCACGGTCACCACCGGGCGGCCCGCGCTCTCCGAGATCATCCCCGCCGATCCGGCCGGCCGCGAGGATCCGCTGTTCCTCGCGGCGTCGCTGGACCAGGTGTCCCCGCACGTGCTGGCCTCGGCGATCGTCCGCGGCGCCCGCGAGCGCGGGATGCGCCTCGCCGAGCCGTCCGACGTCGAGGAGCGCGCGGGCCGCGGCGTCCGGGGCACCGTCGAGGGGCGCCGGGTGAGCGTCGGCAAGGCGAGCTGGGCCGGCCGCGCCGACGCCGCGTGGCTGGACCGGGTCCGCGGCCGCGCCGCCGCCCGCGGCGCGATCACCGTGTTCGTCGGGGTGGACGGGCGGCTCGCGGCCGTCCTGCTGCTGCGCGACCGCATGCGCCCGGACGCGCCGCGGACGTTCCGGCTGCTCCGCCGGACGGGCATCGGCCGCGCGGTGATGGTGACCGGCGACCGCGCGGACGTCGCCGGGCCGATCGCCGAACTGGTGGGGGCCGACACCGTGCACGCCGGGCTCTCGCCGGCCGGGAAGGTCGAGGTCGCCCGGGACGAGAGCGCCCGCGCGCCCACCGTGATGGTCGGCGACGGGGTCAACGACGCGCCCGCGCTGGCGGCCGCGGGCGTCGGCGTCGCGCTCGGCGCCCGGGGCGCGACGGCCTCGTCCGAGGCGGCCGACGTGGTGATCACCGTGGACCGGCTGGAGCGGGTGGCCGAGACCCTCGCGATCGCGCGGCGCACCCGGTCGGTCGCGCGCCAGAGCGTCCTCGCCGGGATGGGGCTGTCGCTGGCCGCGATGATCGTCGCGGCGCTCGGGTTCCTGACCCCGGCGGCCGGGGCGCTGCTCCAGGAGGGCATCGACGTGGCGGCGATCCTGTCCGCGCTGCGCGTGCTCGGCCCGGGGCGCGACCGGGCGCCGCGCCTTCGCGGGGACGAGGCCGACCTCGTCCGGCGGCTGGACGAGGAGCACCAGGCGCTGTGGCCGCGGATCGAGCGGCTCCCCGCGCTGGCGGACGCCGCCGCGGGCCCCGCCGGGCGGGAGCGGGACACCGCCGCGGAGGCGCTGTCGGGCTTCCTGTCGGACCTCGCGGCCCACGAGCGCAAGGACGAGCGGCTGCTCTATCCGGCGGTCGCGCGCGTCCTCGGCGGCTCCGACCCCACGGGGGCGATGAGCCGCGGGCACACCGAGATCGCCGAGCTGGCCCGGCGGGTCGGCGCGCTGCTGGAGGAGCTCCGCGCCGCGCCGGCGTCCCCGGAGCCCGCCGGCGACCTGAGGCGGACCGTCCAGGAGCTCTACGCCGTCCTCCGGCTGCACTTCGCCCAGGAGGAGGAGAACTACTTCGTGCTCGCCGACGTCCACGGCCCCGCCGAACCCTGACGAGCCGGGGAGCGTGTCCGGCGCCTGCCGGAGGGACTTCCGGCCCCCGCCTGAACGGCCGGTCGCGGGACGTTCGGCCCTGGGGACGAGCGCGGGCAGAGCCGAAGCTGAGGGTGAGACACCGCCGGAGGTGAAGAAATGACCGTATTGGTGGGCTACGCCACCGCGCACGGCTCCACACGGAGCATCGCCGAACGGATCGGCACGCTGCTGGCCGAGCGCGGTTTCCAGGTGGACGTCCGCTCCATGGCCGAGGTGGAGGACGCCGGCGCCTACGAGGCGTTCGTGCTGGGCAGCGCGATCCACGACCGCGCCTGGCTGCCCGAGGCCGTCGACTTCCTCGAACGCGAACGCGACACCCTGGCCGGCCGGCCGGTGTGGCTCTTCAGCGTCGGGATGCCGGCGGCGCTGCGCGGCCCGTGGCGCAACTTCGGGGCCAAGGAGAAGGGCCTCGTGCAGGACGAGCTCCAGGAACTGGTCACCGCCCGCGACCACCGCCTGTTCTCGGGGGTCTTCCGCCGCGAGCACACGTCCCTGGTCGGGCACCTGCTCTTCAGGGCGATGGGAAGCCGGTACGGCGACTACCGCGACTGGGCGCGGATCGACGCGTGGGCCTCGACGATCGAGCCGCGGCCGGGGCTCCGCGAGCGCAGCCGTCCGGGCACGCGGCCCGTACGGCCCGCCGGTGACCGGCCCCAGCGGCCGATCACTCGCCGGTGAGGTCCCGGCGTTCGAACAGCAGGTGGCCCGCCCCGGCGAGCACCACCGCCAGGGCGGTCATGACGGCGGCGGCGAGGGGCTGGAAGGGTTCCGCCGGGACCTGCGCGAGGTGGTGGAACGGGGAGGCGTCCAGGACGGCGTCCGGCCAGCCCAGGGCGGGCCCGATCGTCTCGATCAGATAGCCGGCGACGACCGCCGCGACCGAGCCGGGGACCGTGAGCCGGGGCCGGGCGCCGAAGAGCAGCACCGCGAGGCCCGTGGCCAGGGCCACCACCGGGAGCGGGTTGAGGACGGCGGCCAGCGTGTCGGTCAGGCCGACGTCGGCGCCCGTGGCGGCGGCGCCGGCCCACATCGCGGCCGAGGCGGCCAGCGCGAGCAGCAGTGACGACGCCAGGGCCAGCAGGACGTGGCCGCCCAGCCAGCGGCGCCGAGTGACGGGCCGGACGAGGACGTGGTCGAGCCGCCCCGCGGCCTCCTCGGCGCGGGCCGCGCCGATCCGCCAGCACGCGTAAAGGGCGATCAGCAGGCCGATCAGGACGCCCATGGCGCCGACGAAGCCGTCGGCGACGTCGGCGGCGTCCCAGCCGATCCGCTCCAGGACGCGCTGGTAGTTCGGGTCGTCGGCGACGAAGTCGAGCACGGTCGCGATGAGGGCGCCGGCGACGAACGCGTACGCGGCGATGCCGAGCAGCCAGCCGGCCAGCATTCCCCGGGTGCTGCGCCAGGCGAACGCCGCGGGGCTTCCGAGCAGCCCGAGCCGCGTCCGGGCGTGGTCCGGCTCGCTGAGCAGCGCGCCCCCGGTGTCGCGGCGGGTCCGCAGCGCGACCGCGACGCCGCCGAGGACGACGGGTGCCGTGAGCGTGACGGCGAGCGCCGCCCAGTTCGGATCGCGGTAGGGGTGCAGCTCGTCCAGCCAGCCGAAGGGGGTGAGCCAGCGCAGCCCGCCGCGGGAGTCGGCGCTGTTCGCGGCCATCCGGAGCAGGAAGAGGGCGCCGAAGGCGGCGGCGGACACGCCGGTCACCCGGCGCCGCGCCGGGAAGAGCTGGGCGGCCACGGCCGCGACCGCCGCGAACGTCGCGGCGAATCCGGCCAGCCCGAGCCCGAACAGCAGCGAGCCGGCCACGCCGGTCCCCAGCACCGCCAGCGGGACGGCCGCCGCCGCGCCCGCGACCACCGCGGCGCCCGCGAGGACGCCGAGCTGTACCGCCGCGGCCCGCGCCGGGCGGATCGGCGCGGCGAGGACCAGCTCGGCGCGCCCCGACTCCTCCTCGCCCCGCAGCAGGCGGCCCGCCACGAGCAGCGCCCAGATGCCGACCACCGCGGCCAGCACCCAGCCCGCGTCCCAGACGACGAAGCCGCCGGTCGTGTCGACGGCGTGCGGGACGCCCTGGAGCATCCGCATCGCGGGGTCGTCCGACAGCGCCGCGAGCCGCTGCCGCGAGGCCCTGTCGGGATACGTCTGCTCGTAGGTGAGGACCTCGACCACGACGTAGAAGGCGACCGCCGCCGCCAGCCAGCCGAGCCCGCGCCGGACCAGGCGCAGGGTCAGCCGGGCGGCGGGGGCGTCCGCCGGGCGGTGTCGCTCCGCGCGCGGACGGGTCACGGCGCGCTGGACCGGGGCGGCCCTGGTCATCTCTCCCCCTCGTAGTAGCTCAGGAAGATCTCCTCCAGCGTCGGCTCGTGGCTGCGGAGCCGGACCAGCGGGCAGGCGCTCAGCCGGGACAGCGCGGCGGACGGGGACCCGGTGACGGACACGCGGACGCCTCCGTCGATGGGCTCCACCCCGGTCACGCCGGGCACCCCGGACAGGTCGGGCACCGGGCCGTCCACGACCGCCTCCAGTACCGTGCCGCCCAGCCCGCGCAGGTCCTCCAGCGCGGCGACCTCGATCAGCCGCCCGTCGCGGAGGATGGCCACGCGGTGGCACACGTCCTGGGCCTCGTCGAGGATGTGGGAGGACAGGAAGACCGTCTGCCCCCGGCCTGCGGCCTCCCTGGCCAGCGCCTGGAACTCGGCCTCCATCAGCGGGTCGAGACCGGCCGTCGGCTCGTCCAGGAGCAGCACGTCCGGCCGGGTCATCAGCGCCGCGATCAGCGCGAGCTTCTGGCGGTTCCCCTTGGAGTAGGAGCGGGCCCGCTTCCCCGGATCGAACCGCAGCCGTTCGACGAGCTCGTCCCGGAACGGCACGTCGACGCGTCCGGACAGGCGGCCCAGATAGGTGAGCGTCTCCAGTCCGGTCAACTGCGGCCAGAGCGCGACGTCGCCCGCCACGTAGCCCACGTGGCGGTGGGCCCGCTCGACGTCCCCGGCGGGCACGTCCATGATCCACGCCTGGCCGGCCGTCGGCCGGACGAGCCCGAGCAGCATCCGGATCGTCGTCGACTTCCCCGCGCCGTTCGGCCCCAGGAAGCCGAAGATCTCTCCGCGGCCGACCTCGAGCCGCAGCCCGTCCACCGCGACCACCCGCCCGAAGTGCTTCGTCAGGCCCTCGGTCCGTATCGCCCACGCGTCCACCGCGCACCTCCTCGCCCCCCATGCCCGACGGTAGGCGGATGATCAGCGGTCGGCAGCGGCCGAAGGTCCCGAAGGCGGCGCCGATGGCCCCGACCGCGGAGCGCGGAAGCGCACCGCCCGCGCGCGGTTCCGGGGCGGGCGGGACGGACCTTCGTCCCGGGCCGAGGGGACCCAAGTCCGTAGGGGCCCGGTGCCGGCGGAGCGAGCATGAAGTCGGGCACCCCGGCGGCGGGGACGCGGCAAGGACGCTCCCCGGGCGGCGGATGTCCGCGAGCCGAGGGAGGCATCATGAGCGAGATGGAGCGGCGCGAGACGCGTGGGATCTTCCCGGACCTGTTCGACTGGATCGAGTCCCCGCTGGCCATGTTCCGGAGCGGCGGCGGCCAGGCCATGCGGGTCGAGGACTACATGGACGACGGCGTCCAGGTGATCCGTGCCGAGCTGCCCGGCATCGACCCCGACAAGGACGTCGACATCACCGTCGCCGGCGGCGTGCTGCGGATCCACGCCGAACGCCAGGAGGAGAAGAAGGAGGCGCACCGGTCGGAGTTCCACTACGGCTCCTTCACCCGGTCCTTCACCCTCCCGGCCGACACCAGGGTCGAGGACATCAAGGCGTCCTACGACAAGGGCATCCTCACCGTCCGCGTGCCGGTGTCCGAGGCCGTCAAGGCCGAGGCCAAGCGGATCCCCGTCGAGAGGTAGCACCGGAGCAGAGCCGAGGGCCTCGGATCGAGCACTCGATCCGAGGCCCTCGGCTTTCTGGTCGGCGCCCCTCCACCTTCTACCCCTACCCCGTATACGTGCCTCAGATCACCCTTCGAGCACCTCGATGAGCCCTTGCTCTTCCCAATATACCCCCGTAGGGTAAGCCGCACTTTGCAGAGATACCCCCTAGGGGTACATAGGAGGGGACATGTCCACTCGTTCCGCACCCGCCGCCGGCCGCCGCTGGTGGGCGCTGGCGCTCATCGCGGCCGCCCAGTTCATGGTGATCATGGACACCTCGATCATCGGGGTGGCGCTGCCCCGCATCCAGGACGACCTGGCCTTCTCCCAGGAGGACCTGTCCTGGGTCTTCAACGCCTACGTCGTCGCCTTCGGCGGACTGCTCCTTCTCGGCGGCCGGCTGGCGGACCTGTTCGGCGCCCGTCGGCTGTTCTCGGCCGGGTGGGTGGTCCTGCTCGCCGGGTCGGCCGTGGCCGGCGCCGCCGGCACCGTCGCCGTCGAGCTGACCGGCCGCGCCCTGCAGGGCGTCGGCGCCGCGCTCATCGCGCCCGCCGCGCTCACCCTGCTGATGATGCTGTTCGGCTCCGAACCGCGCGAGCTGACCAAGGCGCTGTCCCTCTACGGCGCGGCGGCCCCCGCCGGAGGCACCGCGGGGGTCTTCCTCGGCGGCGTCATCACCGAGTACGCGTCCTGGCCGTGGGTCTTCTACATCAACATCCCGATCGCCGTCCTGGCGCTGGCGGCCGCGCCGGCGCTGATGCCGGGCGGCGGCGGGAGCGCCCGGGGATCGGTGGACGTGGTCGGCGCGCTCACCGTCACCGCCGGGCTCGGCGCCGTCGTCTTCGCCGTCGTGCGCGCCCCCGAGGTCGGCTGGGGCGCGGCCGCGACCTGGGCGGTGCTGGCCGGCGGGCTGGTCCTGCTCGGCGTGTTCCTGGCCGTCCAGGCGTCCCGCCGCAGCCCGCTGATGCCGCTGTCGATCTTCCGCGCGCCGAACCTGGGCGCCGCCAACCTCGCCCAGTTCCTGCTCGGCGGCGCGTGGATCCCGATGTGGTTCTTCCTGAACCTCTACCTGCAGCGGGTCCTCGGCTACAGCGCGTTCCCCTCCGGCGCCGCGCTGGTCCCGATGACCGCACTGATCATGCTCGGGATGATCGTCCTGGCGCCGCGGGCCATCGGCCGCCTCGGTCCGAAGGCAACCACCGTCACCGGGCTGGTCGTGCTGGCCGCCGGGATGGGCTGGCTGGCGCTGATCCGCCCGGACGGGAACTACTGGGTGGACGTCCTGCCCGCGTCGCTGGTCGCCGCGCTGGGCATGTCGCTGGCCTTCATCCCCTCCCTGGGCATCGCGATCTCGGCGGCCCGCCCGGAGGAGGGCGGCCTGGCGTCCGGCATCGTCAACACCGGCTACCAGGTCGGTTCGGCGCTGGGCCTGGCCGCGATGACCGCCATCGCCGCATCCTTCGGCGCCGGCCGGCTCGGCGACCTGCCCGCGCTCACCGACGGCTTCTCCGCCGCGTTCACCGGGGCGGCGCTGGTCGCGCTGGCCGGCGCGGCACTGGCCGCCGTCACCCTGCGGGCCCCGCGCCCCGAGCCCGCGCCCGCGCCCGCACCGCGGACGGAGCACGAGAACGCCCCGGGGCACTGACCGGAAGGCTCCGGGAGCCGCGATGCGGCCCCCGGAGCCTTCGGAGGAACCGGGCAGGGATGCCCGTGCCCGCTCAGGTCGCGTGGACGACCGCGACCGGGCAGGGCGCGTGGTGGACCAGGGCGTGGCTGACCGAGCCGAGCAGCAGGCCGCGGAAGCCGCCGAGGCCCCGCGAGCCGACGACGAGCAGGCGCGCCTCTTCCGCGGCGCTCATCAGCACCTCGCGCGGCTGGCCGGTCACGATGTCGGACTGGACCTTCACGTCGGGGTGGAGCTCGCGCGCGGGGATCATCATCCTGGCCAGGCGGGCCTGCGCCGCCTCGCGCATCCCGGCCTCGTCCACCAGCGGAGGGTTCACCCTCTCGGGCACCGCCTCCCAGGCGATCACCGCGTGGACGTCCCAGCCGTGCGCGCCGGCCTCGGTGAAGGCCAGCGAGAGCGCCTCCCGGGACGCCGGCGAACCGTCGACGCCCACCACGACGTGGCCGTGCACCTGCTCCGGCGGCGGGACGAGCTCGCCCCGGACGACCACGACCGGGCACGGGGCGTGCGCCGCCACCTGCGCGCCGACCGAGCCGAGCACCAGTCCGGCGAAGCCGCCGAGCCCGCGCGGGCCGAGCACGATCATGTCGGCGCCGCGGCCGGCCTCGATCAGCTTGGCCGCCGCCTGCCCCCGGGCCAGCACCCCCCGCACGCTCAGGTCCGGCGCGACCTCGCGGACGTGCGCGACACCGTTGTTGAGGTTCTCCTCAGCCACGCCCCGCAGGTCGACGACCGGCATGGCGATCGGCCCTCCGACGTAGACGTCCCACACATGGAGCACCGTCAGGGAGAGCCCCCGGGCCTGGGCTTCGCCCGCGGCCCACTCCAGTGCCTGCACACCGCCCGTGGAGCCGTCGTAGCCCACGACCACACCGGTGATCTGCTCGTCGTTCATGAGTGAACTCCCCTTCAGGGTTCCTGCCTGGTCGATCTCAGCCTCTCCTGCGGGGGCGTGCCGCAGGAGGGTCGACGGTCCGGAGGAACAGGGACCTTCGGCCCTCCGGCCGAGGGCCTCTCGCGGGCCGGCCCCCGGCCCCGGGCCCCGTCAACCGCCGAAACGGCAGAGCGCGCCGATGCCCTCGATCGGAGCGTGGGGCGTGCCCGGTGGAACGAGCCGGGCGTCGGCTCCGGCGAGCAGCGCGGCCCGCAGAGCGACGTCGATCAGGGGGGCGGCCTCGATCACGGGGTCGCCGTCCGCCGGTGTGCCCGGACGCGTCCAGGCGTCCGGGCTCAGGGCCGTCCGGCCGGACGCCCGGTCGAACCACGCGATGCGCCGGTCCGCCGGGTCGTCGACGACGACCAGGGCGCGGACCCGGCCGCGCGAGAGGGCGTCCAGCGTCGCCGCCGCGCCCTCCACCACCCAGTCGGCCGACCCGCCCGCCTCGGCCATGCGCGCCAGGAGGCCCCGGTTCCGTTCCGCGACCCAGGCGCGGACGTGCTGGTCGACCTGAGGCGCCAGACGCCGCCCCGAATCCTCGCGGGTGAGGACGCACGGCACATGCCGGACGGAGACCCTGCGCCGCACCCCGCCCGGGATGCGCTTGTCGATGTCGTACACCACGCGGATGTCGCCCGCGAGGAGGAGCAGTTCCGCGGGACTGCGAAGGAGCCCGTCGCAGAGGGCCTCCGCGACCCGGACGGCGTTGCGCTCGTCCGGGTCCGCCGGGCGGTCGCGCCGCCTTCCGGATCCCCGGACGGCACGCCTCACGCCGTCGTCCGGGCCTGTGGCGGTGCGCACGATCCGCTGCTGGAGCCCGCCGTGATGGATCTCGATGTCCGCGCCCTCGCGGTCGGTCAGGGCGAGGGCGTAAGGCGGCCTCTCCTGCAGCCAGGCCACGAGCGGGCGCACGTACGGGACGGGTGCGCGGACGAGGACGTCGGACAGCCGCACCCCGGGCATCTCGAACGCGTTCGGCGCCGGTCCGCCCGACACGATCCGGCGCAGGTCCCTCATGCCGCTCTCGGCGTCCGTCCTCATGATCCCAGCGTCCGCCCGCGCCCGCCCCCGAGAAAGGTTCGAAGGTCCGGTCCTGTGGGGCCGTTCGGGCAGATCTCAGAAATCGCCGGCGCTCTCCGGCGGGACCACCGCGATGGGGCAGACCGCGTTGTACAGCAGCCATTGGGCCACCGAACCGAACGCGGGGTGCGCTGCCCCGACCACCAGGAGCCGCGCCTCCTGCGCGGCCTCCTGCAGCGCCTCGGGCGGCGGCGCGAGGGGGTTCTCCGGGTGCGTGAGGACGTCCGGGTGCCGCTCCTGGACGACCGCCACGGCCCGCTCCATCGGGTCGTGCGCGGACGAGTGCCGGACCGCGGGGCCCTGCGCCTCCTCGGCCTCGGCGCCCGAGTAGACGATCTTCAGGGGCAGCTGGCGCAGCTCCGCCTCGCGCGCGGCGAAGGAGAGCGCGCTCTCCGCGGCCGGCGAGCCGTCCACCACGACCACGACCGGCCGCACGTCCTCGGGACGGGGCAGCGCGCCGACTCCCCGGACCACGATGACCGGGCAGCGGGCGTGCATGGCCACGTGCGCGGCGACCGAGCCGACGGGCACGCGCGCGAGCCGGCCGAGCCCGCGCGATCCGAGCACCAGGAGCTCCGCGCCGGCCGACAGCTCCGTGAGCCGCTCCGCCGCCGACCCCTCCTCCGAGACCGGTCGGACCGCGACCCCGGCCGTGCGCTCCCGGGCGCACTCGACGCCGTGGGCCAGCACGTGCTGCGCCGCCTCGTGCAGCGACCGGCGGCCCGCCTCCTCCAGTTCGGGGGCGACCCCCTGGTACGGCCAGTGCCACGCGTGGCACAGCACCAGCGGCGACCCGCGCAGCTCCGCCTCGTCCAGCGCCCAGTCGAGCGCCTGCATGGCGTAGACCGATCCGTCGAAGCCGACGACCACCTCGCGGGCAGTGCCTCCGTCAGACATCGGGCCCCTCCGTCCCCTCCGGCCGCGTCCGCGGACGGCGCGCACGGCCGGTGGCCGGGAGGCGGCGTCCGCGGAACATGGTTGGGGGCGGGAGAAGCCCTCCGCCGCTTAGGCAGCGTTTCGAGATGGACGGTGCGTGGTCTCCCACTTCTCCGTCCCTTCCTCCTCGACTTCTCTCGCCCTACTCCATTCCACCGCCCCTCCGGGGCCCGGGCCAGGGACGAAAGTCCTTCGTTCGCCGCCCGGCCCGCGGCCGCTACCGGAGCGGCCGGAGGTCGGCTCGGCGGGCCGCGCCGGTCTCCGCGCCCTCCGGCCCCGCGGCCGCGCGGCCGGCGACGAGCCGCCGGAGGTTGCGGAACTGCCGCTGCTGCATGACGAAGTGCGCGGGCTCGCCGAAGAGCCAGGCGAACAGCCGGTTCGGGACGGAGGGCTCCCCGCGGCCGCGCGTCCGGACGACCAGCCGCGTGCACCCGTCGGGGAGCGGGCGTAGATGGAAGGCCCAGATCCCGTCGGAGTACGCCCTGGGCCGCGGCCCGCGCGGGTCGAACGACCGTCCGGACGGCAGCTCCAGGTCGCTGCGCAGCACCAGGGTCCTGCCCGGATCGAGGACCTCGACCCGGAAGTACATCTCCCCGCTCGGCACCGCGGGCAGGCGGTCGCCCACCGCCAGGTCCTGCCATTCGGGGACGACGCGGTCCGAGCTCGGCCGCCCGCCGTTGTCGAGCAGGTCCCAGCTGTACCAGCCGGCCCGGCCGTTCCCCATCTGCACCAGCCACGGCCAGACCGCCTCCGGCGGCGCGGGCAGCGAGGTGGCCATGGTCGACTGGCTCGTCGCGTTCTCGATCAGATCGTCGCTCGGATACCGGGCGCCCGCCTCCCTGTAGGTGGCCCCCCAGCACAGCAGCGTGGGGCGGAGCGCGAACACATAGGCGGTGGCGGCGCCGCAGGCGAGCGCGGCCCTGCGGACGTTCGTGCTCTTCACGTGCCCTCCCCCTGTCGATGACCGTTCCGTCCCACGCTGCCGGGCGGCAGTGCGCCTCCGCAGAGGCCTTCGCCACCTCGGCCGCGGGACGTTCGTCCCTCCGCCCCGGGAGGTTCGGCGGACCGGCCGGAAGGGACCTTCGGGTCCGGGGGTGGGGACATCGGTCCGTGGCGCCCGGTGCGCCCCCGAGAAAGGCTGCTGGTGTACGCCGTTCCGGGCGACTTCCGAGGTCGTTCGGGCATCGACCCGGGGAGCAGGCCATGACGCAGACGCGCGCGGACCGCTTGCGGCGCCGCTGCGGGTTCGACGGCAACCCCCTGCGCCGCCGCGTGGACCGGGTCCAGTGGCGGGTCGGGCTGCTCCTGCTCCTGGTCTTCCTGGTCGTCGCCCCGATCGCCTGCGCGCACGCCGTCCGGTCCGTCCACACGGCGGGGGTCCGCGCCGAGCGGTACGAGGCCGCGACGCGCCACCGGGTCGAGGCGACGGTGGTCGGCGTCAGGCCGCTGGAGTCCGGGCGCGACGTGTCGGTGGTCTGGACCGGACCTGAGGGCGCCATGCGGACCGGCCACTACACGAGTTGGAAGGCGACGCGGCTCGGCGAGCGGCGCGAACTGTGGGCGGGACCCCACGGCGGTCTGGGCGAGACCGGGCCGCGGAAGCACGTGCGGACGATCGGCGACGACGCGTCGGCCGGCGCGGCGACCACGGCGGTGACGGGGCTGCCGCTGCTCACCCTCTACCTGCTGGTCCGCCGGCGCTGCGACAGGTGCCGCTACCGCCGGTGGGAGGACGAATGGGCCGACTTCGACCGCCGCTCCCGCTCGGCCTAGCAGGCCGGAGACCGCACGCCGGAGGTGCACGATGCAGCGGATGAACGCGCTGGACGCGGGAATGTTCTTCGCCGAGAACGACACGACGCCGCTCCAGATCGGCACCGTGACGGTGTTCGAGGGCCCCGCCCCCGGCCACGCGGAGCTGGAGCGGGAGATCTTCGCCCGGCTCCGGTTCGCGCCCCGCTGCCGGCAGCGCGTCCGGACGGTCCCGCTCCGCCTCGCGCACCCGGTGTGGGTCGACGACCGCCGCTTCCGGATGGCCGACCACGTCCGGCACGTGGAGGCGCCAGCGCCCGGCGGCCCGGAGGAGCTGCAGGAGCTGGCGGGCGACGTCCTCGGCCGGCGGCTGGACCTCACCCGCTCCCCCTGGGAGGTGTGGCTGGTCGAGGGCCTGCGGGACGGCCGCTGGGCGCTGATCTCCAAGGTGCACCACTGCATGGTCGACGGGCTGGCCGGGATCGACCTGCTGGGCGTCCTGCTCGACGCCGGCCCCGGCTGGTCGCCCGCCGATCCCCGGCTGTGGACGCCCGCGCCGGAGCCGTCCGGGCGGGCGGTCGTCCGCAGCGCCGTGGCGGACCGGCTGAAGGGGCTCGGGCGGCAGGCCGCCCGGCTCTTCCTCCCGGCTCTGCGCGACTCGATCACCGTCGCGGGCGCGGTGCCCGGCTACGCCGCGCGCCTCACCGGCCCCGGCGCGTCCTCCCTCAACGGCCCGACCGTCCCGCTCCGGCGCTGGTCGCGGACCTCCGCCGGCCTGGACGAGGTGGCCCGGATCAGGCGCGCCTTCGGCGGCTCGGTCAACGACGTCGCGCTGGCCGCGACGGCCTCCGGCTTCCGGACGCTGCTGGCCGCCCGCGGCGAACTCACCGCGGACTCGACCGTCCGCGCGCTGGTGCCCGTCTCGGTCCGGTCGGCCGACGAACGCGGGGTCCTGGCGAACCGGGTGTCGGCGGTCCTGGCCGACCTGCCCTGCGGGGAGCCGGACCCCGTGCGCCGTCTGCGGCTGCTGCGCGAGCAGATGGACGGCGCGAAGAGCGCGGACCAGGCCGCCGGACTCGACGCCTTCCTCCAGCTCCTCGGGGGCGCCCCCGGGCTGTTCTCGGTGGCGGCCCACACGGCGCTGCGGCTGCGGCAGCCGCTGGTCCACACGATCGTCACCAACGTCCCCGGCCCCTCCTTCCCGCTGTACGCGATGGGGCGGCGGATGCTGGAGATGGACCCCTACATCCCGATCGTCGCCGGGCTGCGCGTGTCCGTCGGCATCGTCTCCTACGACGGCGTCCTGTCGTTCGGGATCACCGGCGACCACGACGCACTCCCCGATCTGCGGACCCTGTGCGCGGGGATCCGCGACGGCGTCGACGAACTCGTCAAGGAATCGGCGCGGGCCGCGCATCCCACGGCCTGAAACTGCGGGACCGCCCCTCCACCGCCCGGGCCGGTGCGTCGGCCCGGGCCCCTGGTCAGCCGGCGCTCGGCGCCGGGACGGCACGGGCGCGGCGGCGGTGGCGGCGGTACTCGTCGGCCGCCCAGACGATGACGGGGAACGCGGCGATGATGCCCAGGACGTCCGGCGGGAGGGCGGCGGTTCCGAAGAGGTGCTGGAAGGGCGGCAGGTAGATCAGGGCGGCGGCGAACAGGACCTCGAAGGCGATGCCGGCCAGCAGGAGCGGGTTGGTGGTGAGCCCCACCTCGCGGAGGGACGCGTGGTCGGTGCGGGAGGCCATCGCGGTGCCGATCTGGCAGGTGACCAGGCCCGCGAACGTCGCGGTGGTGGCGGTCAGGTAGGCGTGGTGGAGGGGGGCGCCCGTGCCGGTCGGGTCGCCGGGATGCCAGCCGGCCCGCCACAACGTGTAGAAGAACACCGACATGACCAGGACGGCGGAGATCAGGCCGAGGTAGCCCCACGCGCGGATCAGCATGTCCCGGGAGATGACGCCCTGGGACGACGGGCGGGGCGGCCGGTCCATGATGCCGGGTTCGGCGGGTTCGCGGCCGAGGGCCAGCGCGGGGAGCGTCTCGGTGCCGAGGTCGATCGCGAGGATCTGCAGGACCGTGAGGGGCAGCGGCACCAGGCCGCCGCTGAGCGCGAACACCAGGAAGGGGACGATCTCCGGGACGGCGTGGGCGAAGATGTAGAGGATGAACTTGCGGACGTTGTCGTAGACGCGCCGGCCGGATTCGACGGCGGTCACGATCGTGGCGAAGTTGTCGTCGGTCAGCACCATCGTGGACGCCTCGCGGGCGACGTCGGTGCCCGAGCGCCCCATCGCCACGCCGATATGGGCCTGGTGCAGGGCCGGGGCGTCGTTGGCGCCGTCCCCGGTCATCGCCACGATCCGGCCGTGGGCGCGCAGCGCGTCGGCGACCTTGAGCTTGGTCTCCGGCGACGACCGCGCGAAGACGATCTCGTCGTCGCCGGTCAGCAGCTCGTCCAGCTCGTGGTCGTGCACCTTCTCCGACTCGGCGACCACGCGCAGGCGCGGGACGCCGATGCCGACCTCCGCGGCGACGGCCGCGGCGGTGGCGCCGTTGTCGCCGGTGACGATGTGGACGCGCAGCCCCGCGCCGTGGCAGCGGCGCACGGCGTCCGCGACCTCCGGGCGCGGCGGGTCGTACAGCCCGACGAGCCCGAGGAGGCGCAGCCCGGTCTCGGCGTCCTCCCGCCGTTCGGGCGGGGCGGCGCCGGGCGGCAGGACCCGGTCGGCGACCGCCAGCACCCGCAGGCCCCGGCGTGCGAGCTCGTCGACGACGTCCATGACCGCGTGCCGGTCCGCGCCGGAGCAGCGGGCCAGCACGGCCTCGGGCGCGCCCTTGGCGTACACGGCCAGGTGGTCGTCGCGCCGGGCGACGACGGACATCATCCGCAGGCGGGCGTCGAACCGGAAGGCGGCCCGGCGCCGGCCGTCGCGCGCCGTGAGGCGGGCGGGCGCGTCGGGACCGCCGCCCAGGACCAGGGCGATCTCGGTCGGGTCGCCCTGCAGGTCGCCGGCCTCGTCGTAGGAGACCGTGGTGCACTCGGTCATCGCCCGCGCCAGCTCGGCGGGCGGCGGTCGCTCCGGCGCCGTGACCGTGCCGCCGTCCGGGGTCCAGTACGCCTGGAGCCGCATCCGGTTCTGCGTGAGGGTGCCGGTCTTGTCGGTGCAGATGACGTTGGTGGAGCCGAGCGTCTCGACGGCGCTGAGCCGCTTGACGACCGCGCCCTGCCGGGCGAGGACCCGGACCCCGACCGCCAGCGCGAGGGTGATGGTCGGCAGGAGGCCCTCGGGCACGTTGGCGACCAGCAGCCCGATCGCGAACATGAGGGCGTCGGTCAGCGGCAGGCCGACCAGCGCCCCGATCAGCAGGAACACCACGCCCATCCCGACCGCGACCGCGGCGATCAGCCAGGCCACCTTCTTGACCTGGGCCTCCAGCGGGCTCTCCCCGCGGGGCGCGCGCTGGCTGAGCGCGGCGATGCGGCCGAGCTCGGTGTGCCCGCCGGTCGCGAACACGATCGCCCGCGCCTCTCCCCCGGTGCAGGTCGTCCCGGAGAACACCAGATTGGGCTCGTGGAGCAGGGCGACGCCCTGCTCGGCCGGCGCCGCCACCCTGTCCACGGGCGCCGACTCGCCGGTCAGCATCGACAGGTCGAGTTCCAGGGCCCCTTCGGTGAGCCGGGCGTCGGCGGGGACCTTGTCGCCCTCCTCCAGGAGGATCAGGTCTCCCGGGACGAGGCCGGTGACCTCCACCGCCCGCGCCGTCCCGTCCCGGACGACGTGGGCCTTCTCCGGCAGGTAGGCCGCCAGCGCCTCGACGGCCCGCTCGGCCTGGTGCTCCTGGAGCAGCGCGAACACCGCGTTCACCAGGATCACGGCCAGGATCGCCCAGCCCAGCACCGCCATGCCCGCCACGAACGCCAGCAGGGCCGCGCCCCACAGCAGTAGCGCCAGAGGGTGGAGGAACTGGGCGGACAGCAGCCTGGCCAGGGATCGCTTCTCGCGCCGCCGGACCTGGTTGGCGCCGTAGACCGCCAGCCTGCGGGCCGCCTCGCGCTCGGACAGCCCGCGCTCCCCCGTCCGCAGCTCCTTGCGGAGCCGGGGCAGGGGCTCGCGCGGGTCGGCGGTCGAGACGGCCTCGTCCGCGGCGGTTTCGGGGCCCTGGTGGTGGTGCCGCACGGTCTCCTGGTGATGTCTCACGATCTCGTCCCCTTCAGCGGAGGCGGCGCAGGTAGGGGTCCCAGGCGCGCCGGGGCACGACCTTCACGCGCGCGTCGACGGCCACCACCCCGTCCGGGCGGACGACGGTGGGGTTGAGGTCGAGTTCGGCGATCTCGGGGTGGTCGGCCGCCAGCCTGGACAGCCGCAGCAGGGCCTCGCGCAGGCCGGCGACGTCGCCGGGCGGACGGGCGGGATGGCCGAGCAGCAGGGCCGACAGGCGCGGCTCGCGGATCAGGTCGTCGGCCTCCTGCGCGGTCAGCGGGGCGAGGCGCGCGGTGCGGTCCGCCAGCGCGTCGGTGTCGATGCCGCCCGCTCCGAAGACGACGACGGCCCCGAACACCTCTTCCTGGACGGCGCCGCACAGCACCTCGACGCCCTCCTCCACCATGGCCTGGACGACCACGCCCTTCAGGTCCTCGCCGAACCGGCCCGCGAGGCCCCGGAAGGCCTCTCGTACCTCCCGCTCTCCGTCCAGGCCCAGCCGGAGCGCTCCCGCCGCCGTCTTGTGCACGACGCCGGGCACGTGCGCCTTCATCGCCACCGGGACGCCCATCTCGCGGGCCGCCGCGGCGGCCTCGTCCTCGGTCCGCGCCCAGCACCAGGGGGCGAGGGGGAGCCCGTAGGACTCCAGCAGCCGGAAGGTGCCGACGGGCGGCAGCCAGCCGCCCTCCGGCTCCGCCGACAGGAACTCGTCGATGACGGCCGCAGCCTCCACCGGCAGCAGGCCTGGCAGCACGGGGGCCGTGCCGGGCGGCAGGCCCCGCCGCCGCGCGTAGGAGAAGGCGCGTGCGAACGCGCGGACGGCGTTCTCCGGATAGGCGTAGCAGGGGACGCCCATCTCGTTGACCCTGACGGTCTCGGCCTGCCCCAGCACGACGGCGGCGACCGGCTTGCCGCCGCCGCCGAGCGCTCCGCGCAGATCGGCGAGCGCCGTGGGCGCCACGAGCGCCAGGACGGCGTCGACGGACTCGTCCGCGGCGACCGCGTCGAGGGCCTCCCGGAACAGCTCGGCGGAGACCGCGGCCGTGGTGTCGACGGGGTTGGAGACCGCCGCGCACGGGGGCAGCATCGCGGAGAGGCGGCGCCGGGTGGCCGGTCCGAGGACCGGGACCGTGAGCCCCGCGTCGGCGCAGGCGTCGGCCGCGAGGACCCCCGCCCCGCCCGCGTTGGACACCACCGCGACGCGCGGCCCCGCCGGGAGCGGCTGGGTCGCCAGCAGCGCCGCCGCGTCCACCAGTTCCCCGAGGTCGTCGGTGGCGACGATGCCCGCCTGCCGGAACAGGGCCCGCCGCGTGATCTCCGGGGTGGCGGCGGCCGCGGTGTGGGAGGCCGCCGCCCGCGTGCCGGGCGCCGACCGCCCGGCGAGGACGGTCAGCAACGGCATCCGGGCCGCCACCCGCCGCGCCGTCCTGGCGAACTTGCGCGGGTTGCCGAACGACTCCACGTGCAGGATCCCCACCCGGGTCGTCTCGTCCGACTCCCACCACATGAGCAGGTCGTTCGCGCTGACGTCGTACTTGTCCCCGACCGAGGCGAAGGAGGAGATCCCGACCCCCAGCCGCGACAGCTGCTCCAGCAGCGCGATCCCGACACCGCCCGACTGCACCACCACCCCCGCGCTCCCGGGGACGGGATGCGCGGCGCCGAACGTCGCGTCGAGCGAGACCGCCGTGTTGGCCGTCCCCAGGCAGTTCGGGCCGACCAGCCGCATGCCGTGCTCCCGGCAGACCGCCAGCAGGTCGCGCCCCTGGACGGCGGTGAGCCCGGAGCTGACCACCACCAGCGCACGGGCCCCGCCGCGCCCGCACTCGGCCGCCGCGCGGACCACGGCGCCGGCGGGCACGGTGACGACCGCCAGGTCGGGCCGCTCCGGCAGGTCGGCGGGCGTCGCCACGCAGGGCGCGCCGTGCAGGTCGCCGCCGGCGGCGTGCGGGTTCACCGCGTACACGGCGCCCCCGAACCCGGCGGAGAGGATGTTGCGCAGGATCTCGGCCCCGACCGTCCCCGGCCGCCGGGAGGCCCCGACGACCGCGACCGTCCGCGGCCGCAGCAGCGGCTCCAGGCTCGCCACGTCCGCGCGCCGCTCCCGTTCGGCCACCGCGTCCAGGTATCCCTCGTCGGAGACCAGCGGCAGCGTCAGCTCGACCACGTTCCCCGCGGAGCGGCGCCGCGCCGCCATCCCGGCGTCGGCGAAGACGCGCAGCATCGCGGTGTTCTCCGCGAGCGTGTCGGCGCGGAAGGCCACGATCCCCTGGGAGCGGGCCAGGGATCCGAGGTGCTCCAGCAGCAGCGTGCCGACCCCCCGGTGGTGCATCCGGTCGGCGACCGCCATCGCGAACTCGGCCTCGCCCGGCACGTCGGTCGGTTCGTACTCCGCCACGCCGACCAGTTCGCCGTGCAGCCACGCGCCGAGCGCCGCGTGGCCCGCGCCGTCCGCGCGGCAGACCCGCGCCGCGACCTGCTCGGCCACGGCCCGGTTGAGGCCGAAGAACCGCAGGTAGAGGCTCTCCTCCCGCAGCCCGCGGTGCAGGTCGCGCACCGCCTCCCGGTCCGCCTCGCCCAGCCGCCTGATCTCGACCTGCGTTCCATCGGTCAGCAGCGCGAACACACGCGCGCCGGAAAGGCTCTCGGTCATGCCCCCAGCGTCGGACGGGGCGGCCCGGCGGGTCAGCGCCCCAAGGTCACCGGTCATCGGGACCTTCGTCCCCCGGCCGGGAAGCCTTGCCCGGGGTAGGACGGGAGGGAGTAAGGTGCCCTGCCACCCTGACGAACGGCGCTCTCGTGGATCTCAACGCACCCGATCGCACCCTCCGGATCGGCGGCCGGCCCCTCCCGGTCGTCGGCCCCGCCCGCATGTACGTCTGCGGGATCACCCCCTACGACGCGACCCATCTCGGCCATGCCCGCACCTTCGTCTGGGCCGACGTCGCCGCACGCGTCCTGCGGCACGCCGGCGCCGAGGTGCGCGTGTGCCGCAACGTCACCGACGTCGACGACGTGCTGGACCAGGCGGCGCACCGCGCGGGCAGTCCGTACGACAGCTTCGCCGCCGTCCAGCAGTTCTACTTCGAACGCGACCTGGAGGTGCTCGGCGTCCACGCCGTCGACCTCCAGCCCCGCGCCCACACCCATGTCAGCGAGGTCGTCGCGCTCGCCCAGGGCCTCCTCGCCGCAGGCCTCGCCTACGTCCGGGACGGCGCGGTCCTGTTCCGGGGCGGAGACGTCCCGCAGCGCGCCGGCCTCGACGCCGGCCGGGCCCACGACCTCCTCGCCGAGTACGGCGACGCACCCGACGACCCCGGCAAGGAGGACCCGTTCGACGTCGCGGTGTGGCGGCCGTCGCGGTCGGGCGAGCCCGCCTGGCCCAGCCCCTGGAGCGCCGGCCGGCCCGGCTGGCACGCCGAGTGCGCCGCGATGGCCATGACGGCGTTCGGCCCGGCCCTCGACCTGCACGCGGGCGGCGCCGACCTGCGGTTCCCCCACCACGCCTACGAGGCCGCCATGGCCGAGGCGCTGACGGGCGTACGGCCGTTCTCCCGAGCCTGGCTGCACGTGGGCATGGTGTGCCGGGACGGCGTCAAGATGGCGAAGTCCACCGGGAACCTGGTGCTGGTCTCCGACCTGGTCCAGGACCACCCGGCCGCGGCCGTCCGGTTCATGCTCCTCACCGAGCCCTGGGCACGGGAGTGGGACTACACGCCCGGCGCCCTCGACCGCGCCGCGGCCGACCTGGAGCGGCTGCATCTAGCGGCGGGCCGGGGGAACTCCTCCACCGCGGCCGAGGCCGCCGTGGAACGGGCGCTCCTCGACGACCTCGACGTGCGGACGGCGCTCGGTGTGGCGGAGGAGGAGGGCGGCCGGACCGCTCGCCTGGCCATGCGGATCCTGGCTCTCGGCTGAGTCCCATGGCGGTCCTAAGGCCGCACCCGGAGGGACCAAAGTCCCTGGGGCGCCCCCTGCACGAGCCCAATGCTGGTGTAACCGGCCCGTGCGAATAGGGAGGCCCACGTTGCCCGCCACAGCTCCGAACGAGCTCGACATCCAGTTCGCGACCAGCAAGGACGTTTCGCAGGAGGACCTGCGGCGGGCGCGCGAGACCGTCGCCCGAGCGCTGGCTCATGCCCCGCGTCCCGTCCTGTACGCGAAGGCCATGCTCAGCGTTCTCCACGACCCGGCCGTCCCCCGGCCCTGCCTGGCCTCGTTCCGGGTCGACCTCAACGGCCTGCCGGTCAACGCCCACGCCGCGGCGGCCTCGATGCCGGAGGCGATCAGCCTGGCCGGCACCCGCCTGCGCGCCCGCGTGGAGAGCACCGCCCAGTACAGGGAGACCCGCCGCAGGGCTCGCGGGCACACCAGCGCGACCGGCGAGGGCGCGCCGCTGTAGGAACACGCGGTCGCCGGCGCGCCGCGAGCGCCGGGCTCCAGGGCCGAAGCCCCGCTACGGGGCTTCGGCCTTCGAGATCGGGAGCGTCACGCGGAAGAGCGTGTGCTCTCCGGCGACGAGTTCGGCGCGGCCGCCGTGGGCGGCGGCCACCGCCTGGACGATGGCCAGCCCGAGGCCCGTGCCGCCCGCGCTGCGCGCCCGGCCCTTGTCGGCGCGGACGAACCGCTGGAAGATCTCCTCGCGCAGCTCGGCCGGGATGCCGGGGCCGTCGTCCTCCACGTCGAGGAGGACGGCGGCTCCCTGGACGGTGAGCCGCACGGTGACGTGCGTGCCGGGGGGCGTGTGGGCGCGCGCGTTGGCGAGCAGGTTGGCGACCAGCTGGTGGAGCCGGCGCGCGTCCCCGGTGACGGTCACCGGTTCCTCCGGGAGCACCAGCTCCCAGCGGTGCCGCGGGCCGACCGCACGGGCGTCGGCGGTGGCGTCGAGCACGATGCGGGTCAGGTCGACCGGGTCCGCCTCCAGCGGTCGGCCGGCGTCCAGGCGGGCGAGGAGCAGCAGGTCGTCGACCAGTTCGGACATCCGGACCGACTCGGCCTCGATGCGCCCCAGCGCGTGCCGCACCTCGTCCGGGACGGGCTCGGGCATGCGCAGGGCGAGCTCGGCATGGCCGCGGATCGCGGCGACCGGGGTGCGCAGCTCGTGGCTCGCGTCGGCGGCGAACCGCCGGAGCCGCTCCTCGCTGGCGTGCCGCCGGGCCAGCGCGTTCTCGACGTGGCCGAGCATCCGGTTCAGCGCGGCGCCGACCTGCCCGACCTCGGTGCGGGGGTCGGTGTCGGGGACGCGCTCGGGCATCGCCACCTCGCCGCTGGCCAGCGGCAGCTCGGTGACCCGGGACGCGGTCGCGGCGACCCGCCGCAGCGGGCGCAGGGCCAGCCGGACCCAGGCCGCAGCCGCGATCCCGGCCGCGGCGAGCACGGCCGCGAACACGACCGCCTCCACCATGATGAGGCGGTGCAGCGTCTCCTCGGCCGGCCGGAGCGGCAGGCCGGTGACCAGGACGTCCCCGTCGTCGCCGCGCAGCGCCATCACCCGGTACTCCTCCAGCGCAGACAGGTCGAGCGAACGCCCCCGGCCGTCGGGTGGGAGGGCGGCCAGGGCGCGCCTGTCGGCGGCGTCGAGCGGCACGGGTTCGTCGGAGCTGTCGCGCACGACCGCGGCCTCCGTCACCGTGCGGCCGAAGAGCCGCGCGCCGAACGTCCCCGGCGCCTGACCGCGGGTGTCGGGACGGTCGTCGGCGTCCTTGCGCCGCTCGTGCTCCAGGCTCGCCGGGAACCGCCCGCCGGACGCGGTGAGCTGCTCGTCCAGCCGGCCGACGAGGAACCGGTCGAGCGCGGTCGCGGTGGCGATCCCCACGGCGAGGCAGCTCAGCGCCAGCAGGACGAGCAGTCCGGCGGTGAGCCGGGCCCGCAGCGTGCGCGGGCCCCTCACGGAGCCCCCGGCTTCAGGACGTACCCGACCCCGCGCACGGTGTGGATCATCGGCGCGCGGCCCGCGTCGATCTTCTTGCGCAGGTAGCTGATGTACAGCTCGACGACGTGGGCCTGGCCGCCGAAGTCGTAGTCCCAGACGCGGTCGAGGATCTGGGCCTTGCTGAGGACCCGGCGCGGGTTGCGCATCAGGAAGCGCAGCAGCTCGAACTCGGTGGGGGTCAGCTCCACGACCTCGCCGTCGCGGGTCACCTCCCGGGCGTCCTCGTCCATGGCCAGGCCGCCGACGGTGAGCAGCCGACCGGCGCCCGCCTGCCGGGCCATGCCCGCCCGGCGCAGCAGCCCGCGCAGCCTCGCCAGGACCTCCTCCAGGCTGAACGGCTTGGTCACGTAGTCGTCGCCGCCCGCGGTGATGCCGGCGATGCGGTCCTCGACGGCGTCCTTGGCGGTCAGGAACAGCACGCAGACGTCGGGCGAGTCGGCTCGCAGCCGCCGAAGCACCTGCAGGCCGTCGATGTCGGGGAGCATCACGTCCAGCACGACCGCGTCCGGGCGGAAGTCGCGTGCGGCGGCGAGCGCGCCCGCGCCGTCGCCGGCCGTCCGCACCGCCCAGCCCTCCGAGGCCAGGACGCGCGACAGCACCTCCGCCAGATCCGGTTCGTCGTCGACCACGAGGACCCGTACGGGTGTCCCGTCGGCCCGCTGCAAGCCCGCCACCACGGGTTCGTCGTTCGTCATGGTCCGCTCAGCATCCCTCTCCAACCTCTGCCTTTCCTCTGAAAAGGCTCTGAGATGCGCGTTCTCCCATGGTGTCAGAGGGAACGCAGAAAATGCGTTGGCAGGGTGGCCGGCATGACCACGACCAGGTACGACATCATGCGGCCGCCCCAGCAGGCCCGGCGGTCGGCGTGGCGTATCCCGCCCTGGTGGCCGCAGGTGCTGATCTACGCCGGCGCCGTGGCGGTGCTGGCGCTGTGGTGGCGGAGCACCGGCCCGATCACCGGCCTCGACGGCTGGCTGACGGAGGCGGGGCGCGTCACCGGACTGCTGGCGGGATACGGCTGCGCCGTCCTGCTGGCCCTGATGGCCCGCGTGCCGGCGCTGGAGCGCGGGGTCGGCACCGACCGGCTGGCGCGCTGGCACGCGATGGGCGGGCGGTACACCGTCTTCCTCGCGCTGGCGCACGCCCTCCTGATCATCTGGGGGTACGCGGTCACGGCCCGGACCGACGTCGTCCACGAGACGGCGACGGTGGTCGTCGACTACCCCGAGATGCTCAAGGGGACGCTCGGGTTCCTGCTCTTCCTCGGCGTCGGCATCACCTCCGCGAGGGCGGCCCGGCGGCGGATGCGCTACGAGACGTGGCACTACCTGCACTTCGCCACCTACCTGGCGATCTTCCTCGCGTTCTCGCACCAGCTCGCCAACGGCGCCCAGTTCGCCGGATCGCCCTGGGCCAAGGCCGCCTGGTACACCCTGTACATCGGCGTCGCCGTCGTCCTCGCCTGGTTCCGGTTCCTGATGCCCGCGGTGCGCGGGCTCCGGCACGGGCTGCGGGTCACCGACGTCCAGGCCGAGGCGCCCGGGGTCTTCTCGGTCTACATGAGCGGCCGCCGCCTCGACGAGCTGCGCGCCGAGCCGGGCCAGTTCTTCCGCTGGCGGTTCCTCGCCCCGGGCCACTGGTGGACGGCCAACCCCTACTCGCTGTCCGAACCGGCCCGCGGGCACCGGCTCCGGATCACCGTCAAGGAGGCCGGGGACCACAGCAAGGCCCTCGCCCGGCTCCGCCCCGGGACGCGGGTGTGGGCGGAGGGGCCCTACGGCGGGCTCACCGGAGCGCGGCCGAGCCACGACCGGGCCCTGCTGATCGCCGGCGGCGTCGGCATCACCCCGCTGCGGACGCTGTTCGAGACCCTGCCCGGCGACGTGACCCTCGTCTACCTGGCCCGGCGCCCCGAGGACCTCGCCCTGCGCGGCGAACTTGACGACATCGCCCGCGTGCGGGGCGCGCAGGCCTACTACTTCGTGGACGAGCCGTCCCAGTACTCCCTGCCGCTGACCGGCCGGGCGCTGCGGGGCCTCGTCCCCGACATCCGGCACCGGGACGTCTACCTGTGCGGCCCTCCCGGCATGATGACCGCCGCCCACCGCGCACTCAAGCAGGCAGGCGTGCGGCGCCGCCACGTCCGTACCGAATCCTTCGAGTTCTGAGGGGACCCACCACATGCGCCGAGCCGTGTTCACCACGAGCGCGACGATCGCGGGGGTCGTGCTCCTGCTGTCGCTGAAGCCGCACCATCAGGAGGCCCCCGCCACCCCGCCCGCCACCGCGGGCGGCGGAACGGGCACCGGGACGACCGGAGGGTCGAGCGGCGGAGGGGCGAACCTGGCGAACGGGACCTATCGGGGTCAGACCGTCGACACCCGCTACGGCCCGGTCCAGGTCGAGATCAAGATGTCCTCCGGCCACCTCACCGGCGTCCGCGTCCTACGCTCCCCCTCGGAGAACGGCCGCGACCGCGAGATCGCCGCGTTCGCCCTGCCCAAACTCACCAAGGAGGCCCTCAAGGCCGGGAACGCGCGCATCGACTCCGTCTCCGGCGCCACCTACACCAGCGAGGGGTACATCACCTCCTTGCAGAGCGCTCTGGACAAAGCCCGTGCCTGAGGGAATCAGCCATGTCGAGCACGTGATGGGGACGGTGTTCTCCTTCGACATCCGCACACCGCGCTCGCCGGCCGTCACCGCGGGCCTCGCCGAGGCCGTCGCCTGGCTGCACCACGTCGACCGCGTCTTCTCCCCCTACCGCCCCGACAGCCAGATCACGCGGCTGGCGGACGGCCGCGCCGGGCTCGGCGACTGCGCCCCCGAGGTCGCCGAGGTCCTGCGCCTCTGCGCGGAGATCGGACGGATGACCGGCGGCGCGTTCACCTGCGAACCCGGGGGGCGGCTCGATCCCAGCGGCCTGGTCAAGGGCTGGGCGATCGAGCGGGCGTCGACGATCCTGCACGAGGCCGGGGCGCACGACCACTGCGTGAACGGCGGCGGCGACATCCAGGCGCGCGGCGAGGCCGGCCCCGGAGAACCCTGGCGGCTCGGCCTCGCCGACCCGCACGACCGCGACGGGCTCATCGCCGTCGTGTCCGGTGGCGACATCGCCGTCGCGACCTCGGGAACCGCCGAACGCGGGCGGCACATCATCGACCCCCGCACCGGGCGTCCCGCCGCGGGCCTCGCCTCCGTCACGCTGGTCGGACGCCACCTCACCGACGTCGACGCGCTCGCGACCGCGGCCTTCGTCATGGGCGACGCGGCCCAGGCCTGGGCGGAGGCCTGCCCGCTGGTCGAGGCGCTCGGCGTGTCGTCCGAGGGCCGCCTCTGGTGGACGCCCGGCTTCGAGGGCATCGCCCTGCTCGCCGGCGACCGGGCTTGAGGTCCGCGTCCGGGACGCGGGGGGGGGACCGTCGCCGCCGAGGCGGGGACCAAGGTCCCTACGGGCGCGCGGACGCGTGATCGACGCTTGAGTCGGCACCGTTGGCCGCCGTCGGGGCGGCTCGCCGAGGTTAAGGAGCTTCGCGATGGCGAGGCAGATCATTCATGGTTCGTCCGTCCCGGCTCTGGAACACCGCGTCGCGGTGCTGGAGCGGCAGGTCGCCGCGCTGACCGAAGCGGCCCGGCTGCTGGCCGCGGCCCTGGAGGGCACGCCCCTGGACACCCCCGACCGCGGCGGCACGGCGCCGACGGCGCGGCAGGCGCACGAACTGCTCCTGCTTCCGCCGCTCACCCCCACCGCCGGTCGCTGACCCCCGTACCCCCAGGAGAAGCACATGTCCACCCAAAGAACGGCCGTTCTCGTCGGAACCGACGGGTCCGCCCCCTCCGACCGCGCCATCGGCTGGGCCGCCGAGGAGGCCGCGCGCCTCGGCAAGGAACTGCACATCCTGCACGTCCTGGAGACCCCCACGAAGACCGCGCCCGGGAACACCGGCGGCGACGTCGCCTCGCTCGTGGACTCGTGGAACCCGGTGCTGCGCGCCGGACGGGACGTCGCCCTGCGCCGGCACCCCGGTCTCAAGGTCGAGACCATGCTCGTCCACGACCGGACCGTGGCGGGCGGTCTGCGGCACTACACCGGCGAGGCCGCCGAGGTCGTCGTCGGCCACCGCGGCCGGGGCGGCTTCGCCTCGCTGCTGCTCGGCTCCACCGGCCTGGACCTGGCCGGGCACTACCCCGGCCCGGTGGTCATCGTCCGGGGCCACTCGGACACCCCGCTCGGCGAGGTCGTGGTCGGCCTGGACCTGGCCGAGGACCCCGCACCGGCGCTCGACCACGCGTTCGCCGCGGCCGCCGCCCGGGACGCCCGGCTGCGCGTGCTGCACGCCTGGCGGCCCGCCGCGCCCCCCGTCGGCTCCGGGGTGGACGTGCAGCTCGCCGCCAACGCCCGCTACGACCGCCTGGCGGCGGCCCTGGCACCGTGGCGCGAGCGCCATCCGGACCTCAAGGTCGTCGAGGACGTCGTCATCGGCCACCCCGTGGAGATGCTCGCGCAGGCCTCCGCGGACGCCGACCTGGTCGTGGTCGGGTCCCGGGGCCGGTCGTTCCCGCTCGGGTCGGTCGGCCACGGCGTGATCCACCACGCCCACTGCCCCGTCGCCGTCGTCCGCCCCTACGCCTGAGCGGCGGCCCGGCCCCTGAACCGAGGAGGCGCCGAACGGAGGAGGCGCCGAGAACGCGCGACCCGCCCGCCGGAGGCCGGGGCCGGACGGCCCCGGCCTCCGGCGGGCGGGCGTTGTGGTCGATCGGATCAGGCGCCGATCGGGTCGGGCGCCGGTCAGCCGGCCTGCCCCAGCGCCTCGGGTGCGGTCCGGGCGAGCCGCGTCTGGGTCGCTTCCAAGCGGCTGACGACCTGCTCGGCGAAGCGGCGCGTCAGCTCGTAGCCAAGCGCCGGGTCGACCGCGCTCAGCGTCCGGACCAGCCTGCCGTCGAACTCGATCGCCCGGACCGGCGTGCTCGCGACGGCTCCGAACCGCCACCGGTGCGGGCGGAACAGCCAGGACCAGCCCACCACCGATCCGGGCCCGAAGGTGTCGATGACGAGCGTCCCGCCCTCGGGGCCGCGCATGTCCACGGCCACGATCCCGTCCAGGACGAGCCAGAACCGCTCCGCCGGGGCGGCCTCCGCGAACATGCGGCGCCCCGCCGGGATGTCGGTGTGCCGTCCCGCCTTCGCCAGCCTGGACAGGTCCAGGCTCCGCATGCCTTCGAAGAACGGCTCGCGCGCGAGATCCGCCGCGGTCACCATGCTCACTCGACTCGCCTACCTTCGATGTTCCAGAGGTCCCGTCCCCGGCACGGGGACGGGCTCCCGTCCTATCCGACCCGCTGCGGGACGATCGCGACCGTGCACGGGGCGTGCTTGAGCAGCGCGTCGCTCGTCGCGCCCAGCGTGAGCGGCTGCACCTCGCCGGCCCCGCGCGCGCCCAGCACCGTCATCGTGGCGCCGTCCGCCGCCTCCAGCAGCGCCTCCCGGGGCGGCTCGAGCACCAGCGACGTCGCCGCCTGGACGGTGGGGTACTTGACCAGCCAGGGCGCGACCGCCCGTTCCAGCACCGCTCCGCACACGTGGCGGAGCTTGTCCTCGTCGCCGAACAGCGACAGGTCCCCATCGGGGGCGGCTCCGGGCTCCCAGCACCCGTACACCGCGCGCAGCCGCCAGCCGCGCAGCGCGGCCTCCTCGAAGGCGAACGCCAGCGCCGCGTCCGCGCCCGCGGAGCCGTCCACGCCGACGACCACCCGGCCGTCGCGCGGCGCGGCCGAGCGCACGACCACGACCGGAGCGCCCGCCCTCGCCGGCACCCGCAGCGACGTCGACCCCACCGGCGTCTCCTCCGGAGGGTGGGACCCGATGACGATGAGCTCGGCGTCCGGTCCCTGGTTCACCAGCGCGTCGTAGGGACCCCCGGTGTCGAGCCGCTTGTGCACCTTCAGAGTGGGGGCGAGCTCGTGCGCCAGCGCCACGCCGTGGTCGAGCATGTGCTCGCCCATCCGGCGGACGATGGCCAGGCCCTCGTAGTCCATGTAGCTCACCGGATACGGCCACCGCCAGGCATGGCACACTGTGAGCGGCAGCCGCCGCAGCCGGGCCTCCTCCACCGCCCAGCGCAGGGCCCGCCCGCTCTCCCTCGTTCCGTCGTATCCGACGACCACGTGGCTCATGACGCCCACCTCCTGGGTCCGCCTCCATTGCACCGGCCCGCCCGCGCACGGCCCCAGGGCCGAACGGCCCCTCGCCTGCGGGACCTCTGGCGCCGGCTCAGGCGGCGACCTCGGACTCCAGCCGCACTCCGATGCGCGGGGTGTCGATGATGGAGTTGTTGACGGTGCAGGCCATGGCCGCCTCCATCAGTCCCCCGACCTCCCAGTCGGGCAGCCGGACGGGGGGCCGCAGGCGCAGTTCGATGCGCGTCACGCGGGCGGGGCCCTCCGGGCTCATCGCGTAGTCGGCGGTGACCTCCAGCCCGTTCGCGGGAAGGCAGCGCCGCACCAGGTAGGTCCGCGCGTGGTGCGCCGTGCAGGCGGCGAGGGACGCCACGAACAACTCGACCGGGGTCGGTCCGGCGTCCATTCCTCCCAGCATGTACGGCTGGTCCACATGGATGACGTGGTCGCGGACGATCACCGCGAAGGCGTCGTCCTCCCGGTGGACGACCAGCATCTCGCTCATCGGTGCCACCTCCCTCACTGGCGGTTGCCTCGTTTGGGCCCCAGTCTCGATTTGGGGAGTCTTCGCAGGTAGAGGCGAAGGTCCCGCCGGAGGTCCCGGCGGAGGTGAGGTAACTCACCCATGGACACATACCCCTAGGGGTATGGTGGAGACCGAACGCGGAAACCGCGGCGGTTCCGCCCGTCGCCCGGCGAGCGGACAGGACCCGGGCCGCGATGTCAGCGACAGATACCCATACGGGTATGAGGAGTGAATGCCGATGGTACACGTCCAGGTGGTCGAGACCTCGTCCCTGGGCGACCGCAGCTACCTGGCCCACGACGGCCGGGTGGCCCTGGTGGTCGACCCGCAGCGCGACATCGACCGCTTCCTCGCCCTGGCCGGGCGGCTGGACGTCCGCATCACGCACGTCCTGGAGACGCACCTGCACAACGACTACGTCTCCGGCGGACTGGCACTGGCCAAGGCGACCGGGGCGGCCTACGTGATCTCGGCCGAGGAGGACGTCGCGTTCGACCGGACCGGCATCTCCGACGGCGACGAGATCGCCGTCTCCGACGCGCTGGGCCTCCGCGCCGTCGCCACCCCCGGCCACACCTTCCACCACCTGTCCTACATCCTGTCGGGACCCGGCGGGCCGGAAGGGGTCTTCACGGGCGGATCGCTGCTGTTCGGCACCACCGGACGCACCGACCTGCTCGGCGCCGAGCACGCCCACCTGCTGGCCGAGCGGCAGCACGCCTCGGCGCGGCGCCTGGCCGACCTGCTGCCCGACGGCGCGCACGTCTGGCCCACGCACGGCTTCGGGAGCTTCTGCTCGGCGGGCCAGTCCGACGCCGCCTCCTCGACCATCGGGCAGGAGAGGCGGGCCAACCCGGCACTGCGCCTGGAGGCCGACGACTTCGTCGCCGAGACCCTCGCGGGGCTCGACGCCTATCCCGCGTACTACGCGCACATGGGCGTCCGCAACGGCGCCGGCGCCGACCTGATCGACCTCACCCCCGCGCGGGTCGCCGACGCCGCCGAGCTGCGCGACCGGGTCGCCGCCGGGGAATGGGTCGTGGACCTGCGCTCCCGCAAGGCCTTCGCCCAGCGGCATCTGGCCGGAACCCTCAGCTTCGGCCTGGACGGGGCGATGTCGACGTGGCTCGGCTGGCTGGCCCCGTGGGGCGCGCCCCTCACCCTGCTCGGCGACAGCCCCGAGCAGATCGCCGACGCCCAGCGGGAACTGGCCCGCATCGGCATCGACCGTCCGGCCGCGGCGGCCTCCGGCACGCCCGAGCAGTGGGCCGGCGGCGACCCCGCCAGGCTGGCGGACACGCCCGTCGCGACGTTCGCCGACCTGGCCGCCGCCCGGTCCGGCAGCGTCCCCCGGCACCTGCCGCCGCCGGACGCCGTGCTGGACGTGCGCCTGGCCGGCGAATGGCGGGACGGGCACATCGAGGGCGCCGTCCACCTCCCCCTGCCGGAGCTGCCCGACCGGCTGGACGAGGTGCCCGACGGGACCGTCTGGGTGCACTGCGGCTCCGGGTACCGGGCCGCGGCGGCCACCAGCCTGCTCCGGCGGGCCGGACGCCGGGCCGTGCACATCGACGACGACTACTCCGAGGCCGGCGCCGCGGGCCTCGCCACCACCGACGACTGACCACCGGCCACCGGCCACCGACACACGGGAGAAGACTTCGTGACCACTCCGCCCTCCGCGTCCACCGTGGACGTCCCCGCCCTGCGCGAGCTCCTGGACTCCGGCGACCGGCCGCGGCTCATCGACGTCCGGACTCCGGGCGAGTTCGAGACCGGCCACATCCCCGGGTCCTACAACGTGCCGCTCGACCTGCTGCGGGAGCACCGCGCGGAGCTGCGCGCCCACCTCGACGAGCAGGTGGTGCTCGTCTGCCGCTCCGGGCAGCGGGCCGACCAGGCCTCGCAGGCGCTGGCGTCCGCGGGCCTGCCCAACCTGCGCGTCCTGCGCGGCGGCATCGGCGCCTGGCAGGCCGCGGGCGAGCAGGTCGCCGCGGGACGCGCCCGCTGGGACCTGGAGCGCCAGGTCCGCCTGGTCGCCGGCTCGATCGTGCTCGGCTCGGTCCTGGCCAGCACGGCCGTCCCGCGCGCCAAGTGGGTCGCGGGGGCCATCGGCGGCGGCCTCACGTTCGCCGCGCTGTCCAACACCTGCGCCATGGGAATGGTCCTGTCCAAGCTCCCCTACAACCGCGGGCCGAAGAGCGACATGTCCGCCATCCTGGACGCCCTCGCCGCGGACCGCCTATGACGCGCCCCCCACGCCCGCCCAGGAGGTGAAGGAATGCTGACCGCGCTCGTCCTCGGCGCCCTCATCGGCGTCCTGCTCGGGCTCCTGGGCGGCGGGGGCTCCATCCTCGCCGTCCCCGCCCTCGTCTACGGCGCGGGCCTGCCGCTGGCCTCGGCGGTCCCCGCCTCGCTGCTGGTCGTGGGGATCTCCTCGGCCACGGCCGCGCTCCCCCGCGTCCGCGCCGGGCAGGTGCGATGGCGGATCGCCGGCGTCTTCGGGGCCGCCGGAGCGGTGGCCGCCTTCGGCGGCGCCGCCCTGAACCGGCTCCTGCCCGACCAGGCGGTCCTGCTCGGCTTCGCGGCGCTCATGGTGGCCGCCGGCTGGCGGATGCTGGCCGAGCGGGACCGGCTCGGCGGGTCGTGCGCCCTGCCGGGCGGCGGCGTCGACTGGCGCAGCTGCCTGCCCAAGTCGATCGGCGCCGGCGCGATCGTCGGCGTGCTGACCGGCCTGTTCGGCGTCGGCGGCGGCTTCCTCATCATCCCCGCGCTGGTCGTCGGGCTGGGCCTGCCCATGACCGTCGCGGTCGGCACCTCGCTGGTCATCGTGGTGGTCAACTCGGCCGCGGGCTTCGCCGCGCACGCCGGGGACGGGGCGCTGGACTACGGCATCGTCGCGGCGTTCACCCTGGCGGCCGTCGCCGGGTCGCTCGGCGCCGCCCGGCTCGCCCGGCGCCTGGACGCCGACCGGTTGCGGCGCTGGTTCGCCTACCTGGTCTTCGCGGTCGCGGCCTTCGTCGCCGCGCAGGCCGTCTTCAATCCGGGCGCCACCGGATGACCCGCACCGGACGACCCGGCGGCGCCCGGCCGGCCGGTGCCCGGCCCGGGCCGAAGGTCCCGGCCCGGCGGGACGCTCGGCACTGATCCGCGGACCGTCCCGCGCGGGATGGTGGGGGTGACTGAGGAGGTCGCCGATGTGGGTCGTGCCCGAACAGCGTTCCGTCGTCGTCGGGGTCGACGGTTCCCCCAACTCCATGGCCGCCCTGCGCCGGGCCGCCCGCGAGGCGTCCGAGCGGCGCGCGCGCCTGGACGTGGTCCGCGTCCTGAAGCCCGGTGAGACCCCCGTGCGGCGCCCGCTGCGCGCCGTCAGGGAGTGGCTGGCGCTCCGAAGCCTGGTCGCCCGCGAGATCCCCCGGTCCCGGCACCTGACCACCAGGCTCCGCGTCCTCTCCGGTGAGCCGGGCGAGGCGCTGGTCGAGGCGGCCGAGCGCGCCGAACTGCTGGTGGTGGGCGCCCGGCTGCACTCCGAGTACGGCAATCCGCTCGGCGGCGACACCGTCCCCGTCGTGCGGGAGCGGGCGCGCTGCGAGGTCGTGATCTGCGCGGACCACAGGGCCGCCGTCGGCGAGAGCCGCTGAGGCCCAGCGAAGCCCGGGAGGAGAGCCATGAAACGCCGCACGGTCGGGGACGTCATGACGAAGAACGTCGTGACGGTCTCCGAGGACACCCCGTTCGTCGAGATCGCCGACGCGCTGGCCGAGCGCCGCATCAGCGCGGTGCCCGTCGTGGACGACGACGGCCGGCTCGCCGGCATCGTCACCGAGGCCGACCTCCTGCGCAAGCAGGAGCGGCCGGCCGGCGCGGAACCGCGCCGCCTCGCGCTGCGGCGGTTCGCCCAGGCGCAGGCCCGGGCGCGGGCCAAGGCCGCCGCCGTCGACGCCCGCGGCCTGATGAGCGCGCCGGTCGTGACCGTCGAGCCGGGCACCCCCGTCGCCGAGGCCGCCCGGCTGCTGAACGCCCACGGGTTCAAGGCCGCGCCCGTCGTGCGCAAGGACGGCCGGCTCGCCGGGATCGTGGCCCGCCGCGACCTGCTTTCGGTGTTCCACCGCTCGGACGCCGCCGTCCGCGACGAGATCATCGACGACGTGCTGGTCTGCAGGCTCTGGCAGGACCCCGCCGAGGTGCACGTCCGCGTCCAGGAGGGGGTCGTCCACCTCACCGGCCGCGTCGAGCAGAAGAGCCTCATCCCGATCATCGTGCGCATGACCGCCGCCACGGAGGGCGTCGTCGACGTCGTCCAGAACCTCGGCTACGACTACGACGACACCCTCCCCACCGCCTATCCGAGGGCGTGAGCCGGTGGAAGGCGCCGCCGTCACCGAGACCCACATCGGCGTGGTCTTCTTCGTCGGGGACCGCGCCTACAAGCTCAAGAAGCCGGTGGACCTGGGATTCCTGGACTTCAGCACCCGTGAGCTGCGCGAGCGCGCGTGCCACGAGGAGGTCAGGCTGAACCGGCGGTTCGCCCCCGACGTCTACCTCGGCGTCGCCGACGTCCACGGCCCGGACGGCGGCGTCTGCGACCACCTGGTGGTGATGCGGCGGATGCCCGCCGACCGTCGCCTGTCCACCCTGGTCGCGGCCGGCGCGCCGGTGCGGGACGCGCTGCGCGAGACCGCGCGGACCCTGGCCGCCTGGCACGCGAGGGCGCCGCGCGGCCCCGCCATCGCGGCGCAGGAGACCCGCGACGCCGTCCGGGGCCGCTGGCACGACAGCTTCGACCAGGTCAGGCCCTTCCACGGCACCGTCCTGGACGCCGGGGCCGCCGCCGAGACCGAGGAGCTCGCGAACGAGTTCCTCGCCGGCCGCGAGCCCCTGTTCGACGCGCGCATCGCCGACGGCCGCGTGGTCGACGGGCACGGCGACCTGCTGGCCGGCGACATCTTCTGCCTCGACGACGGGCCGCGGATCCTCGACTGCCTGGAGTTCGACGAGCGGCTCCGCCGGCTGGACGGCCTGGACGACGCCGCGTTCCTGGCGATGGACCTCGAACGCCTGGGCGCCCCCGAGGACGCGGAGCGCTTCTTCCGCTGGTACGCCGAGTTCGCCGCCGACCCCGCCCCGACCTCGCTCCGCCACCACTACGTGGCCTACCGCGCCTTCGTCCGCGCCAAGGTGGCGTGCCTGCGGCACGGCCAGGGCGCCCCGGACGCGGCCGCCGAGGCGCGCGCCTACGCCGACGTCGCGCTGCGCCACCTGCGCGCCGGCCGCGTCGGCCTGATCATGGTCGGCGGGCTCCCGGGCACCGGGAAGACGTCCCTGGCCGGGGCGCTGGCCGACCGGCTCGGCTGCACACTGCTCAGCAGCGACCGGATCCGCAAGGAGCTCGCCGGGCTGGCGCCCACCGCGCCGGCGGCGGCGTCCTACGGCTCCGGCATCTACACCCCGCAATGGGGCCGGCGCACCTACCGCGAGATGGCCGCGCGCGCCGCCCGGCTGCTGCGCATGGGCGAGACGGTCATCCTGGACGCCTCCTGGACGTCCCAGGAGAACCGGAACCTCGCCGCCGCGGTCGCCGAGCACGAGCACGCCCACCTGACCTCGCTGCGCTGCGAAGCACCGGAGGCCGTCTGCGCCGAGCGCATGCGGACCCGTCCCCGGGGCCCCTCCGACGCCGACCCCGGCATCGCCGCCGCCATGCGCGCCGACTCCGCGCCCTGGCCCGGATCGATCGCCATTGACACCGCCCGGGAGCTTCCCCACGCGGTCGAGCAGGCCCTCGCCGCCCTCCACCACCCGGCAGGCCCGCCTGCGCGTTCGCAGGCGGGCCGTTCCGCCTGACGCGCGGCGGCGCCGGACACCGGATCCGATCCCCGGCTCTCCCGCTCACCGGGTGTCGACGGCCGCGGACACGCGTACGAGGGGCGCTCCTCTCGGAGCGCCCCTCGGGTGTCGCGGATCAGGTCACTTGAGGAAGGGGAGGCGCTTGACCAGGGGGGTGCTCCCCCACCAGCGGCCGAGTCCCAGGGTGTCGCCGGCGCTGACCAGGGCCAGGCCGATGATCAGGACCGCGTAGACGAGGTGGTCGTCCATGAAGGGGTTGTTCTCCGGAGGCAGGACGGCCGACCACATCATGACCAGCAGGGCGGCTCCCGCCGCGGCGGCGATCCGCATGCCCACGCCCAGGATGAGGGCGGCGCCGACGCCGGCCAGCCCGATCATGAACAGCCAGTCGGCCCAGCCCGCTCCCGCGATGTCGTGGTAGAAGCCGGCGAACGGTCCGACGGGCGCGTGCGCCAGGAACCCCTCGGTGGGGCTGCCGCCGTCGATCCACGCCTTGGCGGCGGGGGTCTCGTGGCCGAGCCCGAAGGTCTTGTCCAGGAACGCCCAGAAGAAGATCCAGCCGAGCGCGAAGCGGGCGGCGGCCCACATGTAGCGGGCGGCGGGCGACTCGGTCAGCGGCTTGGGGGTGACCACGCGGATGAGGGTGTCGCGTCCCACGTGGGTCTTGTGCTCGGAGAGTGCCATCGCCTCTCACCTTCCATCACTTCGTTGATCTCGTCACCTCTTACTGAATCCTGAACCGGCCTTTGCCTGTAGGACCGTTAGGCGCACGATCGGCGGGACGAAGGTCCCCGGGTGCGGTGGCCGGAGGACCCGGGAGGTCCCGGGCGCGAGGGGCTTCCGCCTCTGCGGCCGCCGGCCCCGGATGCGTAGCGTCGCCATGGAGGGAAGGTGAAGGGACCGCGTCATGGGAGCGACGACCATGCGAGCACGGGCCGGCCGCTGGCGCGAGCGGATCGACCGCCGGCGGCGCAGCTGCGGCTTCGACCGCAACGACCTGCGGCGCGGTGTGGACCGGATCCAGTGGAGGCTCGGTCTGCTGCTGCTCATGGTCTTCCTCAGTGCGACGCCGCCGCTGGTGGCCCATGCCGTCCGGGCCGCCTACGGCTCAGGGGTGCGGGCCGAGCACCGGCAGGCCGCCACCCGGCACCGCGTCGAGGCCACCATCGTGAAGGTGCAGGACCCGGGAGGCAGGCGCACGGTCACCGTCGCCTGGACGGACCCGAACGGGACGCGGCGGACCGCCGACTACACGACATGGCGGGGAGCTTCGGTCGGGGAGCGCCTCATCCTGTGGGCCGGGCCCGACGGCGTCTCGATCACGCCGCCGCGCCGGCACGCGCAGACGGTCGTCCACACCGCGGTGAACGGGACGGGGGTCGTCCTCGCCACGGGACTGCCCCTGCTCGGCTTCTACTGGCTCGTCCGGGCGCGGTGCGACCGGAGCCGCTACCGGATGTGGGACGCCGACTGGGCACGCCTCGACAACCACCGCATCGGCCCGTGACCTTCCGGTCAGGCGGGCTTGAGGGGCACGCGCCAGACCAGCACCGTGCCGCCCTCAGGGCGCCGCTCGGCGGTGCACGTTCCACCGAGCCCCTCGGCACGGGCCTCCATGTTGCGGAGCCCGCTGCGGCGGCCGCCTTCGGTGATGCCGACGCCGTTGTCCTCCACCCGCACCGTGACGTCGTCCCCGACATCGATGTTCAGGGCCGTCGCGGTGGCCTGGGCGTGCCGGGCGACGTTCGACATGGCCTCCCGGACGACGGCCAGGAGCTGCTCGCCGATCTCCTCGTCGACCGAGGTGTCCAGCAGGCCGTCCAGCCGCACCGAGGGCGCGAACCCCAGGTGCTCGGCCGCCCTGTCGGCCAGCGCGTGCACCCGGCTGCGCAGCGACGTCTCGTCGGTCTCGGGGCCCTGGAGCGCGAAGATGGACGAGCGGATCTGCCGGATCGTGTCGTCGAGGTCGTCCACCGCCCGCTGCACCCGGACGGCGACCTCCCGCTTCTGCGTGATCTTGATCGCCGCCATCAGCCCCATCGCGGTCGCGAACAGCCGCTGGATGACGGTGTCGTGCAGGTCCTTGGCGATCCGGTCGCGGTCCTCCAGCAGCGCGAGCCGCTCGGCGTCGCGGCGGCGCTCGGCCAGCTCCAGGGCCACCGCCGCCTGGCCCGCGAACGCCTCCAGCAGCCGCTGCGTCCCCTCCGAGAACAGCGCCCCGCCCGGCGGGTTGGCCACGGAGATGACGCCGCGCGCCGCCGAGCCGAGCCCCAGCGGGACGACCAGCAGCGGACCCACCGGCACCCGCATGGGCACGTTCGACTCGCGCGCCGCCTTCTCACCGTTGGCCAGCCGCAGGGCGACCCCCTCGGTGAACACGGGACCGGCCACCGACTCCTCCAGCGGCACCCGCAGGCCCTGCAACTGCTCGGCGTCCGCACCGCGGGCGGCCTCCACCACGAGGTGGCTGCTGCCGTCCTCCACCAGCGCCACGGTCGCGAGCCGGGCCTCGGCGATCTCCTGCGCCCGCTGCGCCACCAGCCTCGTCACCTCGTGCGGGTCGGTGCCCGACAGCAGCGCGGTGGACACCTCGGCCGACGCCTCCAGCCACCGCTCCCGGCGGCGCGTCTCCTGGTACAGGCGGGCGTTCTCGATCGCGACGCCGGCGGCCGTGGCCAGCGCGATCACCACGACCTCGTCCTCCTCCTCGAACTGGCCGCCGTCGGCTTTTTCGGTGAGGTAGAGGTTGCCGAACACCTCGTCCCGCACGCGGATCGGGACGCCCAGGAACGTGCGCATCGGCGGGTGGTTGGCCGGGAACCCGCTGGAGGCGGGATGCTCACCGAGGTCCGGAAGCCGCAGCGACCGCGGATCCCGGATCAGCAGGCCCAGGATCCCGTGCCCGTGCGGCCAGTGGCCGATCGCCTCGATCTCCTCGTCGCTCACGCCCACGGTGACGAACTGCACCAGGTGCTCGCCCTCCTCGTCGATCACGCCGAGGGCGCCGTAGCGGGCGTCGACGAGGGTGGTGGCCGCCTCGGTGATCCGCCGCAGCACCGATTCGAGGTCCAGCTCGCTGCCGATGGAGACCACGGCCTCCAGCAGCGCGTGCACGCGGTCGCGAGTCGAGCGCGCCGCCTCCAGCCGCGATTGCAGTTCCGACAGCAGGTCGTCGAGCTGCATCTGCGGCAGGATCAGTCGTGCCCTGTCATGACCGGTGCCCGAATCCTGTGCCACAGGTCCAGTATTACCCTGCGCGGGGCTAGAAGTCAGGTCAGGGACCTTCGTCCCTGATGACCTTGGTCACCGATGCGTCACCCTGGAGGGCATGCATCTCGACCACAGCGGCATGGAGATCCTCGACGACGGGGAATGCCGGTCACTGCTCCGCCGGTCGGCGATCGGCCGGATCGTGTTCACCCTCCAGGCGCTGCCCACCGTCCAGCCGGTCAACTACGTCTTCGACGGCGAGCACATCGTGGTGAAGACCTCGTCGGCCTCGCGACTGGCCACCGCCGCCTCCGACACGATCGTCGCCTTCGAGATCGACGACATCGACGCGGACGCCGGCAAGGGCTGGTCGGTGGTCACGGTGGGGCCCGCGCGCCGCGCCACCGAGCCCGCCGAGATCGCCCGGCTCTCCGCCCTCCCCCTCCGCAGCTGGGCGCCCGGCGAGCGCGACCAGTTCATCGTCATCCGCCCCCGGCTCATCACCGGCCGCCGGATCCCCGACCGCGTCCCGCTCAAGGCTCCACGATCATGACGTCGTCGATGGGCCGCCGGACGGTCTCCAGCCCCTCCCCCTCGGGCACGCCGATGCGCAGGAGCATCTGCGGGTAGGCGTCCCGGCAGAAGTGGGCGCGGATGAAGGCGCGCAGTTCCGGCACCTCCAGCGCCTGGGTGTGGAAGGCGGCCGCCAGGTCGCTCTCGGCCGCCCTCAGCAGCGCCCGCTGGAGCGCCAGGCCCGTGTGCAGCCAGTCGGCCGGCCCCTCGCCGTCGGACACCAGGAGCAGCGCCACCCCGGCCACCCCCGGCTGGCCCGGGTGCGGGGGCTCGGCCCCCCAGCCCTGGCCCCGCGCCCAGTCACGGGTGGGGAAGTTCGGGCTGGTCTCAGGGGTCTGCTTCGGGTAGGCCCCTTCCTGCATGCCGTCCTTGCGGGCCGTCCGGGGCGACGGCGCCCAGCGGCTGATCTCCGCCGCGTAGGCGGGGGTGCGGCGCTGGAGGTGCTCGGCCGCGTCGGTCAGGGCGGCCAGGGCCCCCTTGACGTGCGAGTCGACGGCCTCGATCAGCCGGGCGCCCTCGCGCTCGACGTCGTACCGCATGGCCGTGAGGACCCCGGCGGGGACGGTCTCCGGACGGAACGCGCCCCGGTGGCTGCGCCGGCGCCGGATCTGCGCGTACTCCCCCAGGGTCTGCTGGTCCGGTTCCTCGCCGGGCTCCAGATGCACGTCGGCGAGCAGGTGCGGGCGGTCCGGGTCGGGCAGCAGCCGCAGCACGGGTTCGTAGCCCTGCGCGCGCAGCGACAGCCGGAGGTTGTAGAGGGCGGCACCGCAGCTGATCAGCATCTCCCGGCCCTTCGGGTCCGCCACCCCCAGGCGGCGGTCCGGGTCGGCGCGCAGGCTGATCCGCGAGCCGCGCACGCCGAACCGCCACGGCTGGGTGTTGTGCACCGACGGCGCCCACAGGGCGTCCTCGACGGCGCGGCGCATGTCCTCCGCCATGTCCGCGGAAGTCCTGTACCTCGTCTGCATGGATGGCTCCCTTCCGTCACCTTTCAGCCTCGCCCGCGCGACCTGACCTGCGGCAGGGCCGAAGGTCCGTCCCGAAGGGGCGCAGGGACGCGCGTCAGGTCGGGACGTTCGTCCCGCGGGGGCGGGACGTCCGCTGACTGGGGGACGGCCCGGTCGGCGGGGTAGCGTCCATTCCGTCACCACTGGACCGAGGAAACGAGAGCCATGACCGCCGAGACGCCAGAGAACGCGGGGACGATCCGGGTCTTTCTGATGGACGACCACGAGGTCGTCCGCCGCGGAGTGGCCGCGCTGCTGTCCGCCGAGGACGACATCGAGGTCATCGGCGAGGCGGGCACCGCGGCCGAGGCGCTGGCGCGGATCCCCGCCGTCCGGCCCGACGTGGCCGTCCTGGACGTCCGCCTGCCCGACGGGGACGGCGTGAGCGTCTGCCGCGAGCTCCGCTCCCAGCTGCCGGAGCTGGCCTGCCTGATGCTGACCTCCTTCGACGACGACGACGCGCTGTTCGAGGCGGTCATGGCGGGCGCGTCCGGCTACGTCCTCAAGCAGATCCACGGCTCGGACCTGGTCGGCGCCGTCCGCACCGTCGCCACCGGGCAGTCCCTGCTCGATCCGCGCAGCACGGCCCGCATGCTCGAACGGCTCCGCACCCGCCAGGAGAAGACCGACCCCCTCAAGGGCCTGACCGAGCAGGAGCGCCACATCCTGGAGCTCATCGGGGAGGGCCTGACCAACCGGCAGATCGGCGAGCGCCTCTTCCTGGCCGAGAAGACGGTCAAGAACTACATCTCGAACATCTTCGCCAAGCTCGGCATGAGCCGCCGAACCCAGGCCGCCGCGCTGGCCGCGCAGCTCAAGGCCGACGGCGCCCAGTCCCGGGAAGGGCGCGGCTGAAACCCTGGCCCGGCCGATCCTGGGGGGGCGGCCGGGCCAGGCCCTCCCAAACCGTCACCCGCGTCCGCGGACGATCCCCGTCACCCGCGTCCGCGGACGATGGCGACCGGGCAGTGCGCGCGCATCAGCATCGCGTGGCCGACGGACCCCAGCAGGAGCCCGCCGAAGCCCCCGTGCCCCCGTGAGCCGACGACCAGAAGGCCCGCGTGGACGGACGCCCCCGCCAGGACCCTTGCGGCCCCGCCGTGGACGGCCTCGGACACCACGTCGACGTCGGGGTACTTCGCCCACCAGCCGGCGAGCGACTCGGCGAGGACCCGCTCCTCCTCCGCGGCGACGACGGCGCGGTCGTAGACGAGGGGCTGCATGTCGCCCCGGCCCGAGGGGACCGGGTGCGACCAGGCCGACAGGGCCCGCAGCCGCACCCCGCGCAGGGCCGCCTCCTCGAAGGCGAACCCGACGGCGTCCGCCCCGGCCGGAGAGCCGTCCACGCCGACCACGACGTCTCCCCGGACGTCCGCGTTCGGAGCCCGGGTGACCACCACGGGGCACGTGGCGTGCGTCGCGACCTGCATCGCCACCGATCCCAGCAGCAGCCCCGAGAGACCGCCGGACCCCCGGGAGCCGGTCACGACCATGACCGCGTCGCGCCCCTGCTCGACGAGCACCTTGGCGGGCTGCCCGCCGGTCTGCTCGCCGGTCACCTCCAGCCCGGGCACGCGGTCGCGGGCGCGCGCGACGCCGAGCTCGACGATGTCCCGGCCGCCGTCGAGCAGCCGCTCCCGGACCTGGGCCGCGCCCGGATCCGTCGGGACGTCGAACAGCCACGGCGTGACGACGTACACCACGTGCAGCGCGGCGCCCCTGCGGGCGGCCTCGTCGGCGGCCCAGTCGATCGCGAGCAGGCTCGGCTCCGACCCGTCGTCCCCGACGACGATCCTGTTCATGCCGACACGCTCCGCAGCTCGCGGGCGATGCCGGCGGCCCACTCGGCGACGCGGTCGCGGTCGCGGAAGTCCCCGGACGCGGTCCGGGCGACCTTGGCGGCCATGAAGCCCTTGGCGTCGGGCGCCAGCCGCCCGCCGAAGGTGGCGTGGCCGCGGGCGTCGAGGCGGCGGGCGAACTTGGCGACGCCGGACACGGGGTCGACCGTGCGCTCCTCGGCGCTGCGGTCCAGGGGACCGCTGCTGAACAGCCACACCGGCCGGTGCGCCAGCTCGTCCGCGTGGTGCCGGACGAAGTGGCGCGCCTCCCGGTGCCAGCGCCCGACGTAGAGGGCGCCGCCGACGACTGCGGCGTCGTACCCGTCGAGCATCTCGACGTCTCCGGCGGGCCGCACGTCGGCCTCCACGCCCGCCTCGCGCAGCGCGGCGCCCACCCATTCGGCGATCTCGGCGGTTCCTCCGCGCTCGGAGGCGTACGCCACCAGTACTCGGATCATGACGACTCCTTCACCTGCGTGTCGCGGTCGTGGACGACCGCGACCGGACTCGGCGCCTCGTGCAGCACGGACCGCGTGACGGCGCCGAGGGCGGTCTTGGGGGACGATCCGATCCCGCGGTCGCCGACCACGAGCAGCATCGCGTCCCGGGCGTTGTCGGCGAGGACGCGCCCCGCCCGCTCCAGGACGAACCGCTGCTCGACGGCGACCTCGGGGTGCGCGGCCAGGACGGGCGCGACCGCGGCGGCGAACCGCGCCTTGGCCTCCTCCTTGAGCCCCTGCGGATCGGTGAACGGGAGGCGGTCCGGGCCGGGGAGCACGGCGGGGTCCCACCATGCGCACACCAGCGTCACCGAGGCGTGCCACAGCGCCGCCTCGCGAAGGGCGAACCCCAGCGCGGCCCGGCTCGCGGGCGACCCGTCGACGCCCACGACGATCCGCTTCTCGACCCGTGCCGGTTCATGGGCGGGCACCACGACGACGGGACGATCGGCGTGCGCGGGGACGTGCACGGCCGTGGAGCCGAGCGGCAGCCGGTCGAAACCGCCCGCGCCGCGGGCGCCCACCACGATCAGTTCGGCGTCCCGCGCCGCCCCGAGGAGCGCGGCGGACGGCGTGCCCTCGGCGAGCAGGGGCCGCACGTCGAGGTCCGGGGCGGTCTCCCGGGCGATCCGGACACCGTCCTCCAGGGCGATGACCCCCATGCCGCGGACGATCTCCTGCGCCTCGTCTCCCCGCGGTCCCGGCGGATAGGGCCAAGTCCAGGCGTGGCAGACCCGCAGGGGCACGCCGCGCAGGGACGCCTCCGTCGCCGCCCAGCGCAGGGCGCGCCCGGCGGCCGGCGAACCGTCGAACCCGACCAGGACATGTGGTCCGTCCATCGTGTTCCACCTCCAGATCCCCAAGCCTCACAAGCCCGGGGGCCGGTGGTCAGAGTCGTGGGTCCGCGGGCGCCGGGACCTTAGGCCCTGAACCGCGCCGCCGCGAGCGGCCAATATGGTTGCGGCAGGAGGTGCGACGATGAACGTCCCTTACGGCCCCGAGACCGCCGGACCCCGCGGCGGCGGCCGCACGGCCCGATGACGACGGCTCCCGCGCCCTACCGCAGGCCCGTCGAGGACGTCGTGCGCGAGCTCGGCGGCGACGCCGCCGACGGGCTGGCCTCCGCCGAGGCGGCGCGGCGGCTGGAGCGGGACGGTCCCAACACGCTGCCCGCCGCGCGCGGGCGCGGCCCGGTCGTGCGGTTCCTCCTGCAGTTCAACAGCCCGCTGATCTACGTGCTGCTGGTGTCGGCGCTGGTGACCGGCCTGCTCGGCGAGCACGTCGACGCGCTGGTGATCCTCGGTGTGGTGGTCGTCAACGCCATCGTCGGGTTCGTCCAGGAGTCGCGCGCGGAGAAGGCTCTCGGCGCCCTGGCCGCCATGGCCGAGACGACGGCGCTGGTCGTCCGCGACGGCGCGGCCCAGCGCGTGCCGTCGGCCGGGCTGGTGCGGGGCGACCTGGTCAGGCTGGAGGCCGGCGACAAGGTCCCGGCCGACCTGCGGCTGATGCGCACCGACGAGTTCGCCGTGGACGAGTCGGCGCTCACCGGCGAGTCGGTGCCCGTCGCCAAGAACACCGCGGCGCAGGACGAGGCCGCCCTCGCCGACCGCACCGGCATGGCCTTCTCCGGCACGCTGGCGACGGCCGGCGGCGCCGCGGGCCTGGTGGTGGCGACCGGCGCGGCCACCGAGCTCGGCGGCATCCACCGGCTGGTGCAGGACACCGGCGCGGTCCAGACGCCCCTCACCCGCAAGATCACCGACTTCAGCAAGATCGTGACGGTGGCGATCCTGGCGCTGGCCGCGCTGACCTTCCTCATCGGCGTGCTCCGCGGGCGCGGCGCGACCGAGATGCTCACCGCCGCGGTCGCCCTCGCGGTCGGCGCGATCCCCGAGGGGCTGCCCGCGGTCGTCACGATCACCCTCGCGCTCGGGGTCTCCCGCATGGTCCGCCGCGGCGCCATCGTCCGGCACCTGCCCGCCGTGGAGACGCTCGGCAGCACCACCGTCATCTGCACCGACAAGACCGGCACACTCACCCAGAACCAGATGACGGTCACCGCCGTCACCGCCGGCGGCCGCGACTACACCGTCACCGGCACCGGCTACGCGCCCACGGGCGCGATCGAGCAGGACGGGCGGGAGGTCGACACGGCCGCCCATCCCGCGCTCCGGGAGGCGCTGCTGGCCGGCCTCGGCTGCAACGACGCGCAACTGCACCAGGCGGACGGCTGGCACATCACCGGTGACCCGACCGAAGGCGCCCTGCTGACCAGCGCCGCGAAGGCCGGCCTCGACCGCGCGCCGGGCCGCGTCGCGACGCTGCCGTTCACCGCCGAGCGGCGCTACATGGCCACCCTGCACGAGGACGGCACCGTCTACGTCAAGGGCCCGGTCGAGCGGATCCTGGAGCTGTGCGCGGACGCCGCCGGTCCGGACGGCGCACCCGTCCCGCTCGACCACGCGGCGGTCCACGCCCGCGCCGAGGACTACGGCGGCCAGGCGCTGCGCGTGCTGGCCTTCGCCCGGGGGCGCGCCGAGGGCCCCGGCCTGGACGAGCCGCCGCCGCTGACCTTCCTCGGCCTGCAGGCCATGCTCGACCCGCCCCGCCCGGACGCCGCCCGGGCCGTGCGGACCTGCCACGACGCCGGCGTCCAGGTCAAGATGATCACCGGGGACCACGCCGCCACCGCCCGCGCCGTCGGAACCCGCGTCGGGCTGGACGGCGAGGTGATGACGGGCGCCGAGCTCACCGCCGACGTCTCGCCCGAACGCGTGCAGGCCACCACCGTCTTCGCCAGGGTCTCCCCCGAGCAGAAGCTCCGGCTCGTCCAGATCCTCCAGGACTCCGGGCACGTCATCGCGATGACGGGGGACGGAGTCAACGACGCGCCCGCGCTCAAGCAGGCCGACATCGGCGTCGCCATGGGGGGCACGGGCACCGACGCCGCCAAGGAGTCGGCCGACATGGTGCTCACCGGCGACGACTTCGCCTCGATCGAGCAGGCCGTCGAGGAGGGGCGCGGCGTCTTCGACAACCTGGTGAAGTTCATCGTCTGGGCGCTGCCGTCCAACATCGGGCTCGGGCTCGTGCTGGTCGCGGCGATCGTCGCGGGCACGGCGCTGCCCGTCCTGCCGCTCCAGGTCCTCTGGCTGAACATGACGGCGGTGCTCGTGCTCGGCCTGCCGTTCTCCGTGGAGCCGAAGGACGAGCACATCATGCGCCGCCCGCCCCGCGACCCGTCACTGCCGCTGCTCACGCGCGCGATGACGCTGCGCATCCTGCTGGTCTCGGCGATCCTGCTCGCCGGCGCGTTCGGGCTCCAGCACTGGGAACGCGCCCACGGGGCGAGCCCGGCGGTGGCGCAGACGATCGTCGTCAACGTCTTCGCGCTGACGCTGCTCACCTACCTGTTCAACTGCCTCTCGCTGGACCGCCCGCTGCTGTGGCACGGCGTCCGCCGCAACCCCTGGGTCGGCGCCAGCGTCCTGGCCCTCATAGCGATCCAGGCCCTCTACACCTACGCGCCCTTCATGAACGACCTGTTCCACTCCGCGCCGCTCGGTGGCGCCGCCTGGGGCCGCATCGTCGTCATCGCCGTCATCTCCTACGTGGCGATCGAGCTTCTCAAGTACGTCCAGCGGGGCGCGGATCCGGCCCTCCAGGCCACCGGTCCGGGACGTTCGCCCCTGCCGCCGGGCACCGCCCGGCGGGAGGCTGGAGCCGGAGGCACTCCGTCCGGCCCCGAGGAGGACCCATGACCGCCAGCCCGCCCCTGGAGCAGCGCACCGCCGCCGAGCTGATGAGCCGCGACCTGCTCACCATCGCCGCGGACGAGTCGGTGATCATGGCCTGGGAGCTGATGTGCCGGGCCGAGATCCACCACCTGCCGGTCACCGACGTCGAGGGCGGCTTCCTCGGCGTCCTCGACGCCCAGACCCTCACCTCGACCTGGAGCGCCACCGCTCCGCGCGACGCCCGCCGCCCCGTCACCGACCTCCTGCCGTCCCGGCCCGCCGCGACGGTGCGCCCGTCGGCCACCGTCGCCGACGCGGCGCTGGCCATGCTGGAGTCGGACAAGGACTACGTGGCGGTGACCGACGAGCACGGCGCGCTGGCCGGCCTCATCACCGCACGGGACCTGATCAGCGCCCTGGCCGGGGTGCACCGCGAGATCCCGGCGCGCTCCGGGGGCATGCCGTCCCTGTACCGGATCGAGCCCGTGCTCCCGCGCGAGGCGCCGGCGCGCCATCCGGGGCGGAGCCCCATCGAACCCGACTGATCCCTGCCGACCGCCCCGCGGCAAGGTGCCCGAGGCGGCCGGTGAGGGCCCGCCTCAGGCGACGCGCTGGGCGGCGTACCGCGGCGACGGGACGATCGCGACCGAGCACGGGGCGTGGTGCAGCATCGCCGAACTGGTCGCGCCCAGCAGCAGCGGGTCGAGGCTCCCGGTACCGCGGTCCCCCACCACGAGCAGGTCGGCGTCCGCGGCGGCGGCCAGCAGGACCTCGCGCGGAGGCTCCAGCAGCAGCGAGACGTCCACATGGACCTTCGGGTACCGCCGCCGCCAGGGATGGACGGTCCGCTCCAGCATCGCGGCCCGCGCCTGGTACAGCCGGGCCTTGTCGGTGAACAGGGTCAGGTCGCTCGCGGGCACGGCCCCAGGCTCCCACGCCCCGTGGACCACGCGCAGGTCGCAGTCGCGCAGCGCCGCCTCCTCGATGGCGAACCCCACCGCCGCGTCCGCGTGCGCCGACGCGTCGACGCCGGCCACGACGAGGCCGCGGTCCCCGCCCGCGTCGCGGACGGCGACCACGGGGCGGCGGGTCCGCGCGGGCAGCTCCACCGCCGTCGAGCCCTCGGGCAGCCGGTGCCGCTCGTGCGAGCCGACCACGATCAGCTCCGCGTCGTCGGACTCGTGCACCAGGGTCTCGCAGGCGGGCTCGCGCCTCAGCAGCGTGCGGACCTTCCCCTGCGCGCCCAGGTCGCGAGCGCGGCGCGCGCCCTTGCGCAGCATGTTCTCCCCCGCCCGCTGGAGGATGGCCTCCACCCCGGCGTCCACGTGGCCGCTCGGGTAAGGCCAGTGCCAGCAATAGCACAGCTCCAGGTCGAGCCCGCGCAGCCGCGCCTCCTCGACCGCCCAGCGCAGCGCGGGGTCGTTCTCCTTGGTCCCGTCGTAGCCGAACAGGACGTTCGACCTCTGGGCCCTCGTCAGCGCGGCCATCCGTCCGGTCCCCTCCCTCGAACGACGGTCTCGCCTTCAGTTTTCGCCGGTCAGAACCCTTTGGGGAGGGGCCGAAGGTCCCGCCGCGCCGGGTCGTCCGGTACTGCCGGGCAGCCGCCGGCCGGTGCCAGCGTGAGAGGGGGAAAGCCCACCGGAGGGGCTCGGACGACGGTGAGGAGACGCCATGAGGCGGTGGATCCTGGCCCACGACGGCTACGATCCCGCGGCGGAGGGGCTGCGGGAGGCGCTGTGCACCCTCGGCAACGGCTACCTCGCCACCCGGGGCGCCGCGCCGGAGTCCTCGGCGGACGGCGTCCACTATCCCGGCACCTACGTCGCCGGCTGCTACGACCGGCTCCAGGCCGAGGTCGGCGGGCTGCACGCCGACAACGCCGACCTCGTCAACATGCCGAACTGGCTGCCGCTGACCTTCCGCGCCGAGGACGGCGAGTGGTTCGATCCGGACGCGGCCCTCGACGAGGGCCGGCTCCTGTCCTACCGGCAGGAACTCGACCTGCGGCGCGGCGTCCTGACCCGGCTCGTCCGCGTGCGCGACCGGGCGGGGCGGACGTTCCGCCTGGCCCAGCGCCGGATCGTGTCCATGGACGAGCCGCACCTGGCCGCGCTGGAGACCACGATCGTCGCCGAGGACTGGAGCGGCGCGCTGCACATCCGGTCCGGGGTGGACGGACGGGTCGCCAACGCCGGCGTGGAGCGGTACCGGAATCTGCCAGGGACCCATCTCACCCGCGAGGAACCGCCGCCGCAGCGCGACCCGGAGCTGCTCCTGCTGCGCGCCTCCACCGTCTCATCGAAGATCGGCGTCGGGGTCGCGGCCCGCACCCGGGTGTCGGTCCCCGCCAAGGCCGTCCGGCTCGCCGAGGCGGGCCTGGTCGCGCAGGACCTGACCGTGGACGCCGAGAAGGGCGCGCACGTCACGATCGAGAAGGTGGCGGCCGTCTTCACCTCGCGCGACCGCGCCATCGAGGAGTGCGGGGAGGCGGCGCTGGACGCCGCGGCCGGGGCGGGCGGCTTCGACGCCCTGCTGGAGCGGCACACGCTGGCGTGGAGCCGGCTGTGGCGGCGCTGCCAGCTGAGCGTCGACCAGATCGAGGTCCAGCGCATCCTCAACCTGCACATCTTCCATCTGATGCAGACCGTGTCGGAGCACATCGTGGACCTCGACGTCGGGGTCCCCGCCCGCGGACTGCACGGTGAGGCCTACCGCGGCCACGTCTTCTGGGACGAGGTGTTCATCCTCCCGTTCCTGACCATGCGGTTCCCCGAGATCGCCCGGGCCCTGCTGCTGTACCGGTGGCGGCGGCTGCCCGCGGCCCGGCGCGCGGCGGCGGCCGCCGGGCACCGCGGCGCGATGTACCCGTGGCAGAGCGCCGCCGACGGCCGCGAGGAGACCCAGCTGGTCCACCTCAACCCGCGGTCGGGGCGGTGGCTGCCCGACCACACGCACCTGCAGCGCCACGTCGGCCTGACGATCGCCCTCAACGTCTGGCGCTTCTACGAGGCGACCGGCGACGCCGAGTTCCTCGCCGAGTACGGCGCCGAGATCATGCTGGAGGTCGCCCGGTTCTTCGCGGACCTGACCGTCTACGACCACTCCACCGACCGGTACTCGATCCGCGGCGTCATGGGCCCGGACGAGTACCACGACGCCTACCCGGGACGAGACCGTCCGGGCCTGGACGACAACGCCTACACCAACGTCCTCGCCGCCTGGCTGCTGGAGCGGGCGCTGGAGGCGCTCGCCGTGCTCCCCGAGGACCGCCGCGGGGAGCTGCGCGAGCGGCTCGCGCTGACCCGCGAGGAGATCACCCGGTTCGAGGACGTGGCGCGCAAGATGTACGTCCCGTTCCACACCGGAGTGATCAGCCAGTTCGAGGGCTACGGCGACCTGGAGGAGCTCGACTGGGCCCGCTACCGGGAGCGCTACGGCGACATCCGCCGGCTGGACCGGATCCTGGAGGCCGAGGACGACTCGCCCAACCGCTACAAGGCGTCGAAGCAGGCCGACGTGCTGATGCTGTTCTACGTGCTCTCGCCGGACGAGGTGGACGCCGTCCTGCGGCGCCTCGGGTACGAGTACGGGCCCGAACTGGCCGCCAGGACCATCGCCTACTACCTGCCGCGCACCAGCGACGGGTCGACGCTGAGCTCGCTCGTCCACGCGTGGCTCCTCGCGCACACCGACGGCGACGAGGCCTGGGGCGTCTTCCTCGAATCGCTGTTCGCCGACATCACCGGCGGCCCGCACGGCACGATCTCCGAGGGCGTCCACCTGGGCGCGATGGCCGGCACCGTGGACCTCGTCCAGCGGTGCCACGCCGGCGTCGGCACCCGGGGCGGCGCGCTGCGGCTGGAGCCGCGGCTGCCCTCCGCGATCGGCGAGCTGCGGCTCGGGCTCCGCTACCGCGGCCACTGGGGCGTCGACCTGACCTGCCGCCAGGACCTGGTCCGCGTCGCCCTGCGCCCCGGCGCGGCCTCCCCCATCCGCGTCTCCTACGGCGCCGAGGACGTCGAGATCCAGCCCGGCACGTCCTGGGAGAGCCCCCTGCTGGCCGGAAGGCCGCCGCCGGCGATCGGCTGAGCCGGGCGGCGAAAGGCCCGGCCGGAAGGGGACCGACGGCGTCCGGCACGGTGACGTTGGACCTCTGCCCTCCCTCGCGGGCGGCGGCGAGCATGGAGTCATGAAGGAGGAAGCCATGAGGAGCGCGGACGGGGCGGCAGGCCTCTCGCGAGCGGAGTGCCTGCGCCTCATGAGCACCGCCGCCGTCGGCCGGATCGTCTTCACCGAGCAGGCGCTGCCCGCGGTGGCTCCGGTCGGTTTCGTCATCGACGGCGGGGACGTGGTCATCCCGGTTCCGCGCGGCTCCCGGCTGGTCGCCGCGACCCGCGGCGCGATCGTGGCGTTCCAGGCCGACGACCTGGACGCCGCCTCCCGTACCGGCTGGTCGGTCACCGCCATCGGCCGGGCGCGGATCGTCCCCGATCCCGGGGACGGCGCCCACGAGGCCCTCCTGCCCTGGACCGCCGGAACGGACCCGGAGTTCATCCGCGTGTCCTGCCAGCGCGTCACGGGCCTGCGCGTCGGAGCCGTCTCCGCCGGCGACTGCGAGACCGCCGCTTGACTCCGCCCGGGGCGGACGGCACCGCCCGGCCTCCTACTCGCCCCTGACGAAGAGCCCTGAGCACAAACACCCTGAACACGACGAGAGGCCCGGCGGTCGCCGGGCCTTTCGTCGTGCGGCGTTCGCCGTGTCCGGTTCCCTCAGGTCGCGGGGGTGCCCGCGGCGGGGACCACGGCGACCGGGCAGTGCGCGTGGTGCAGGAGCCCGTGCGTAACCGCGCGGCTGCGCGGCACGTTCAGGCCCTCGCGGGGATGCGAACCCGCGATCACCAGGTCGACGTCGCGGGACGCGGAGACGAGCGCGGCGGCCGGGTTGTCCTGGACGATGTCCTCCACGACGTCCACGCCGGGGAAGCGCTTGCGCATCGGCGCGTGCGCCTCGATGACGCGCCACCGGGCCCGCTCCTCGACGCGGCGGATGTCGACGCCCGCTCCGGGCTCGTCCAGGGCCGCCGGGAACGGCCAGGCGTGCACGACGCGGAGCCGGGCGTCCCGTGCCGCGGCGGCGCGGAACGCGTACTCCAGGGCCGCGGAGTCGTCGCCGAGGCCGATCCCCACGGCGATCTCACGGCGGTCGGCGGCCGGTTCCCCCCGCACCACCACGACCGGGCAGGCGGCGTGGCGGACCGCGCCGAGCCCGACCGACCCGAGGACGAGGTCCGCGAACCCGCCGAGGCCGCGGTGGCCCACCACGAGCTCGAACGCCTCCTCGGAGTGCTCGGCAAGCGCCCGGACGGTGCGCGCGGAGGCCAGTTCCAGGGTCACCGGCACCTCCGGCCTCCGGGCGTGCGCGACGCGCTCGGCGGCGGCCAGCACCTCCTCGCCCTCCCGCGACAGGAAGACGACCTCGCCGGGAGCGGTGTTGAGCGGGACGTCGTAGCCCCACCGCTCCACCGCGTGCAGGATCTTCAGTTCGCGCCCGTACCGGGCGGCCTCGTCGGCGGCCCAGGCCACGGCCCGTTCGGACGGGACGGAGCCGTCGGCCCCGACGATGATCGGATCGGACATGGTCAACTCCTCTTTCGGTCCCTCCGGCGGACGTCCCGCCGGGACGGCGCCGGTCACTGGTCGATGGGCACCACGGCCACCGGGCATTGCGCGTGGTGCAGGACCGCGTGGTTGACCCGGCCCAGCGCCATGCCGACCAGCCCCGTCCGGCGGGCGGCTCCGACCACCACGAGGGCGGCGGACCGCGACGCCTCGACGAGGGCCTGGGGCGGCGTGCGGTCCGAGACGAGCTGCTCGACCCGGACGTCCGGGTGGTGCTCGCGCAGGCCGGCCAGGGCCTCCGACAGCTCCAGGTCCTCCAGCACCCTCCGGCGGGGGGACCCGAACTCCGCGCCCACGGCGTGCAGCGCCAGGATCCCGGCGCCGCGCGAGGAGGCCTCCTCGAAGGCCCAGGCGAGCACGGCCCGCTCCCCCGGCCTCCCCTCGATCCCGACCACGACAAGGGCCGGGGCGTCGGCGGGGTAGGGCGCCGCGCGCGGCACCACCAGGACCGGGGACCGGGCGTGCGCCGCGGTGTACAGCCCGACCGACCCGAACAGCAGCCCCTCGAACCCGCCGAGGCCCCGCGAGCCCACGGCCACGAGCGCCGCGTCCTCGCTGCCCTCCACCAGCGCGGTCCCCGGATCCGTCCGGACGAGCCGCATCTCGATGTCGAGGTCCGGATGCACCTTCAGCGTGTACTGCCGGGCCTCGCCGAGCAGGTCCTCCCGCTCGGCGGCCAGCCGCCGCAGCGCGTCCGGCGGGATCGTCCCGTCGTCGACCAGCGCCCGGGAGGCGTGGACCAGCTCCAGCGGCATCCGGTGCCGGACGGCGTAGTCGGAGGCCCAGTCGAGGGCCTGCCAGGCGTGGGCGGAGCCGTCGATCCCCACGATGATCCGAGTCGGCATGGTGATTCCTTTCCGAGCCGTCCCGCCGGCCGGGCCTGGAAGGCGCCCGGTCGGCGGCCGGCCGGGCTCAGCGGGTCAGGACGACTTTGAGGGCGCCGGTGTGGGCTGCGTCGGCGAAGACCTCGTAGGCCTTCGGGAACTCGTCCAGCGTGAAGTGGTGGGTGACGAACCGTCCGGCGTCGAGCTGGCGTCCGGCGACGAGCCGGAGCAGGGTGGGCGTGGAGAAGGTGTCCACCAGGCCCGTGGTGATGGTGATGTCCCGGATCCACTGCTCCTCCAGGTGCAGCGCGGCCGGGGCGCCGTGCACGCCGATGTTGGCGATGTGGCCGCCGGGCCGGGCCAGCGCGACGGTCAGCTCGAAGGCCTCGGGGACGCCGACGGCCTCGATGGCCACGTCGGCGCCGAGCCCGTCGGTCATCTCGCGCACCACCTCCACGGCGTCCTGCCGGGAGTTGTTGACCGTGCTGTCGGCGCCGAACTGCTTGGCCGCCTCCAGTCGGCTGTCGGCCAGGTCGATCGCCACGATGTGGCTCGGGCTGAACAGCCGCGCCCCCATGATCGCCGCGAGGCCGATCGGGCCGGCGCCCACGACCGCCACCACGTCGCCGGGGCGGACGGCGCCGTTGAGCACGCCGACCTCGTAGCCGGTCGGCAGGATGTCGGCCAGCATCAGCACGTCCTGCGCGGGCACGCCGGGCGGCAGGGGGTGCACCGAGGTGTCGGCGAACGGCACCCGCACGTACTCGGCCTGCGTCCCGTCGATCTTGTGCCCGAGGATCCAGCCGCCCCCGCCGAGGCACTGCCCGTAGCGGCCCTCGCGGCAGAACCGGCACGTGCCGCACGCGGTGATGCAGGAGACCAGCACCTGGTCGCCCGGCTTGACCGTCTTGACGCCCGGCCCGACGGCCTCGATCGTGCCGACCGCCTCGTGCCCGAGGATCCGCCCGTCGGTCACCGCCGGGACGTCCCCTTTGAGGATGTGCAGGTCCGTGCCGCAGATGGTCACCGCGTCCACCCGCACCAGCGCGTCGCCGTCCGCGACGATCTCGGGCTTGGGCACGTCCTCCCAGGACTTGCGGCCGGGCCCGTGGTACACCAGCGCTCGCATGGCGAGCCTCCCTCATCCGTCCTCAGGTTCGCTACCAGGGTCGGATCCGGCGGTGCGGCGGCGGCAGGGCCTAACGTCCCGCCGGGCGGGCCTAACGTCCCGGCGCCGCGGGCACCGGCCCGGGCTCCGGCTCGGGCTCGGCACCGCCCATGTCGAGCCGGAACGGTGGGTAGCGGTCGGTCATCAGGAAGGCGTAGCCGGCCACCCGCAGGATCCACCGGTCCATCCCCATCACGAACCCGAAGACGCCCCGGAGGTAGCGGCCGGTGAACAGCAGCGCGATGGCGGTGAAGAGCACCAGCAGGCCGACCAGGCTCGGCGCGTCCCAGTTCGAGTCGTCCCCGCCGTAGCCGCCGCCGGTGAAGACCGCGACCACCAGGTAGTGCGGGATCGCCAGCAGCCACCACTTCACCAGCACCAGCCCCCGCGACAGCCGCTCGGGGTAGTCGATCCGCAGCCGGGCCGGGTAGTCCGGGACGTCCTGGAGCGTGAACGGCGGGTACCGGTCGGTGCCCAGCGCGCCGTACCCGTAGAAGGCCACCCGCCACGCCCAGCGCAGCACCCCGACGTCGAAGTCGAAGATCGCCCGCGGGTACCGGCCGGTGACCAGGATCGCGAAGAACGCGACCACGGTGAGCAGGGTGAACGCGATCCCGAGGAAGAACAGGACGATGTAGTGCGGGATCAGGAGCAGCCACTTCACCAGCCACAGCCACCGCGACAGCGGCTCCTCCAGCCGCCCCTCGACGTGGACCGGCATGTCTCGACCGTCCATCTCGACCTCCCCCTCAGGCGAGCGCCCGGCGGCCCCGGTGCGACCGGGCATGTCCTAGACCCACGGTCGGCTTCCGGCCCGCCGCGGCGTAGGGAGGAACGTCCGTACCCGGAAGGACCTAGGTCCGTGCGCGACGACGGCCCGGTGGGGGGCGGTCAGGTCCGCGCCGCCGGCCCCCTCCGCGGCGCCTGGGCGGCCCGGAGGTCCGGTCGCGTCGCGGTCGCGGGACGCGTCTCGGGCCTCTGCAGCCCGAGCTGCACCTTCCACATGGCCTCGGCCAGGGCGTGGAACTGGTAGAGCAGGCGCCGCAGGGCCGGAAGGTCCCCGGCGGACGCCGTCGCGACGGCGTGCTCGGCCACGATCGTGAGGCGGTTGACGCGGCACGCCAGGAAGTGCGCGAGCGCCTCCTGCCGCACGCTCCCGGCGAGGGTGTCGAGCAGGACGGCCTCGGCGGCGCCCAGCTCGGCCATGACCTCGGCGGTGGCGGCCCGCACGTCGACGCCCGTCCCGAGGCCGCTCCTCGCCACCAGCCTGAGCCTGCTCAGCGCGGGGAGGCAGCGCCGGTGGTGCTCGCGCAGCCGGTCCTCCGGAACCGCCCGCTCCATCACACCCGTACCTGTGCCGCTCATGTGCCCTCTCCGTCCCGTGGCGGCACGCCGGCCCGCCGTGCCCGTCCTGGCCGCCGCGCACCTCGACGATCCCGGCTCCGGGCGGCGGGCGGGTAGGGAGAGAGGTCCCGCGCGAAAGGACAAAGGTCCCGAACCCGCCCGGCATCGCGGCGCGGGCGGGGCGGCTCCCCCTCAGCCCTACACGGGGTTCACGGGCACACGGGGTTCAGCGGCACAGCGGGTTCAGCGGCACAGCGCTTCGATGTGGTCCGGGAAGTGCGGGAACTCCGCCTGCGCGGCGGCCACGATCTCGGTGGGCGAGCGGCGGCCCGGGGCGTGGCGCTCGGCGATCGCGCGGAAGGCGTCGTTCGGCTCCGCGGGGGAGCCGGGGTCGTCGAAGGCCTCTCTGGGCCCGAGACCGGCGGCGAACAGCCAGAGCAGGTCGCCGAGGTCCCGGGCGATCACACCGCGATCGCCCTCGGAGCCGACGTAGACCACGGGCTGGCCGGTGACCGGGGCACCGGGCCGCGCCAGCCAGAAGCCGGTGTAGTCGCCGGCCCCGGTCGTGCCGAAGAAGCGGAACTCGCCGCCGTCCGCTTCGGGGTTGCCGGTCCACAGGCGGAACCACCACGTCGTCTCGGCGGGTTCCTCGAAGCGGTCGTAGAGCTCGAAGTCGCAGCCGCGCGCCTCGTCGGTCTCCTCGTCCCACTCCCACTCGAAGCCGATCTCGGCCACCTCGGCGAGGGCGGGGGGCAGCGCGAGGTCCTCAGGCGTCTCCGTCATCCCGGCAGGCTACGCGATCTTCGTCGCCCCCGAGGCCGGGACCGGGGCCGTCAGGGAGGCGGAGCCCCACGTCCGCCGCCCACCCGGAACCGGTCCGGGGCCGCGCGCTCGCCCGCCGCCGATTCGGCGATGATCCGGCCGAGCAGCGGCGCGAACTTGGCGCCGTGCCCCGAGCACGGCGAGGCGACCGTGATCCCGTCGGCGCCGTCGACCACGAAGTCCTCGGTGGGGGTGTTGGTGAACAGGCAGGTGGTCTCCGCGTACGGCTCGGGGACGACGCCCGGCAGGGCCCGCCGGGCGTAGGCGGTGATCCGTTCACGGCTCGCCCGGTCGATCGCGCCGTCCTGCGCGGCGGCGCTCCGGACCGGCCGTCCGCCGTTGAACACGGCCACCTTCTGGCCGCTCCGGCCGCCGGGGAGGGCGGCGTCCCGGCCACCGGGCAGGCCGTAGACCAGCATGGCCGCCTCCGTGTGGATGAACGTCGGCCACGTCTCCGACGGGGCTTCCCGGTAGGGGAAGTGGAAGACGTGCTCCTGCATCACCTGGAGCGGGGGGAACGCCGACAGGAACGCCTCCGGCAGCGGGAGGCCGCCGAGCAGGTCGGGCAGCCAGCCGCCGGCGGCGACGACGACCTTCTCGGCCTCCACCGCCCGGCCGTCCGGACCCGCCACCCGGTAGCCCGCGCCCGCCCGCTCGACCGACGCCACCGGCCGGCCGGTCTCGACCCGGGCGCCCTCGGCCCGTGCCAGCCGCAGCATGGCCGACACCGCGGTCTCCGCGTCGACCACGCCGGCGGCCGGGTGCCAGAGCACACCGGCCCCGCCCGCGAAACGGAGCCGCGGCCACCGCGCGGCGGCCTCGGACGGGGTGAGCAGTTCGTGGTCGACGCCGACCTCCGCGAACACCGCGGCCAGCGCCGCGGGGTCGCGGGCCGCCCCGGCGTCCAGGGAGCCCGTCCGGGTGAAGAGCCGCTCGCCGGACAGCCGCTCCAGCTCGTCCCACTCGCGCCGTGCGTCGACGACCATCCGGACGTAGAACGGATCGGCGTAGCCGTACCGGAGGATCCGCGCGGACCCGTGCGAACTGCCCATGGCGTTGGCCGGCGTGTCACGCTCCAGCACCGTCACCTCGTGGCCGCGGCGGGCCAGCTGCCACGCGGTCGCGGCACCGACGAGGCCGGCCCCGACGACGACGAACGTGCTCATCGTGATGCCTTCCTTCTCAGCGTGTCCGGTCGCCGGGAACGCGGTCGCCCGCCCCTGAGGTCGGGGAGCGACCCCCGCGGCCTCGGATCTCGCCCCGGCCGCACCACCATAGGGTGACCGGATGGACAGCGATGAGTTCGTCGCCGGATTCGACTACCCGATGTTCGTGGTGACCACCGTCGATCCGGGCACGGGGACGCGGGCGGGCTGCCTCGTCGGGTTCACCACGCAGACCAGCATCGAACCGTTCAGGTTCCTGGTGTGCCTGTCGCGGCGGAACCGCACCTACCGGGCGGCGGAGGCGGCGAACGTCCTCGCCGTGCACGTCCTCGGGCGGAGCGAGGAGCAGCAGCGGCTGGCGGCGCTCTTCGGAGAGCGGACGGGCGACGAGATCGACAAGTTCGCCCGCTGCTCCTGGCGGCCGGGTCCGGAAGGGGTGCCCCTGCTCACCGACGCCCCCCGCCGCCTCGTCGGACGGATCGAGGAGCGCGTCGAGCTCGGCGACCACACCGGGTTCCTCCTGGCCCCGGTCGACGTGGCGATCGGGGCCGACACGGCCCCGCTCACCTTCCGCACGCTGCACGATCTCGAACCGGGCCACGAGGCCGGCTGACCGCTCCCCCGAGGCCCGAGGCCTCGCACCGGACCCGCGGTGGCTCAGCCGCCTGGCACGGTCCTTTCTGGGGTGGTCTGCTGAGCGGTGAGGCCTGTCAGTCCTGGACGGGCACCAGGTCGCGGTCGCCGATCTGCTCGGTCCGCGCCGGCGGGCCGGTCCGGCGCAGCACCGCGAGGGCGATCAGGGCGGCGGCGGCCAGGAGCGCGGCGCCGAGGCCGAGGCCGAGCGCGTAGCCGTCGTTGAGGGCCTCGGGTGTGGGCACGCCGCCGGTGCGGTGCTGGGCGGCCGTGCCGAGGGCGGCCAGGCCGAGGGAGGCACCGATCTGGCGCGAGCTGTTGAGCAGCGCCGAGGCGGTGCCGGTCTCCTGGGACGCGACGCCGGCGGTGGCGATGGAGACGACCGGCGCCAGGCAGAGCCCGGAGCCCACGCTTGCGACGATCGAGGGCCCCAGCACATCGGTGGCGAACGCGCCGTCCGAGCTGATCATGGCGAACCAGGCGAACCCGGTGGCGGTCAGCAGCCCGCCGGCGACCAGGAGGGTCCGGGGGGCCAGCCGGTAGCCGAGCTTGACGGCCAGCACCGATCCGGTGACGACCCCCAGGGCGAAGGGCAGGAACATGGTCCCGGCCAGAGCCGGTCCGTGCCCCAGGACCCGTTGCAGATAGAGGGACATGAAGTAGAAGGAGGAGGCCATCGCGGCGCCGACCAGGAGGTTGAAGGTGTTGGCGCCGGCCACCGAGCGGTTGGCGAACAGGCCGAGCCTGACCAGCGGCTCCCGGGCGGTGGTCCGCTCCTGCCAGAGGAAGGCGGCGAGCAGGACCGCCGCGGCGGCCAGGGTCGCCAGGGTGGTCGGGGAGGTCCATCCGTGCCGGTCAGTGCGGACGATGCCGAACACGAGCAGGGTCATCCCCGCGGTGGCCAGGACCGCGCCGAGGACGTCCGGCCGGCGGGCGCGGTCCGGTGCCGGGCCGGAGGTGACACCGCGCCAGGCCAGCGCCAGCGCGACGGCGGTCATCGGGACGTTCACCAGCATCACCCAGCGCCATCCGGCGTATTCGGTGAGCACGCCGCCGATCAGGACGCCGAACGCGCCGCCGGCGGCGTTCATCGCGCTCCAGATCCCGAACGCCCGGACCCGCTCCCGGCCCGACGGGAACGTCGCGCTCAGCAGCGCCAGCGCCGCCGGCGCCAGTGCGGCGGCGCCGACCCCCTGGGCGGCGCGCGCGGCGACGAGCTGGCCCGGTTCCTGGGCCAGTCCCCCGGCGAGGGACGCCAGGCCGAACAGGCAGAGGCCGAGCAGGAGGACGGGCTTGCGGCCGTACCTGTCGGCGGCCTTGCCGCCCAGCAGGAGCAGCCCTCCGAAGGAGAGGGCGTAGGCGTGGATCACCCATGTCAGGCCCACCGCGCTGAAACCGAGGCCGGCGGCGATCTGCGGGAGCCCGACGTTCACCACCGACAGGTCCAGCGACACCATGAACTGCACGACGGCCACCGCGGCGAGCGTCGGCCCGGGGCGGGCGGCGTCCTTCACTTCGTTCGTGTGCATGCCCGACATCGTGGTGTTCGAGCAGGTCGACGGTCATCGGGCCGGGGATGGCTTCTAGCCCTGACGCCCGCGGCGTACGAACGGCACCGCTACACCGCGGGGAGTAGTGGATTTCTCCGCCGCGACGCCGAGGAATCTCGCCGGAAAGAGTCCTAATCTGCACGAATGAGCTCCATGAACCGGTGGCGGCCGCTCGCCGAGGACGGCCTGCTCGCCGTGGCGATGGCCCTCTTCCTGTCGCTCGTCGTGGCCATCACCCCGCACGCGGGCATGCTCGATCTCGCGTTCGCCCTCGCCGGCTCGCTCGTGCTCGTCGCCTGGCGGCGCGCGCCCCTGGTGTCGCTGGTGGGCAGCGCGGGCTGCATGCTCGCGCTCGCGGCGCACGTCCGGCCGGGCCCGGCGGCCGCCTTTCCCGTGATCGTGGCCGTGTTCGCCGCCTTCAGCGCGGGCCACCGGCTGGCCACGGCGCTGGTGGGCGCGGCCTTCCTGGGCGCCGGCCTGATGGTGGGGCTGCCCAGCGCCGAAGGGTCGCTGCGCGACCTCCAGAGCCTCTCGCTGCTGGTCGGCTGGTTCGCGGCGGCCGGCGTGGCGGCGACCGTGGCCCGGCACCGGCAGGCGTACCTGGAGGAGGCCGAGCGGCGGGCCGCCGAGGCCGAGCGCACCCGCGAGGAGGCGGCCCGCCGGCGCGCCGGCGAGGAGCGGCTGCGCATCGCCAGGGAACTGCACGACTCGCTCACCCACAGCATCTCGATCATCAAGGTGCAGGCCGGGGTGGCCGTCCACCTGGCGCGCAGGCGCGGCGAGGACGTGCCGCCCGCCCTGCTGGCCATCCAGGAGGCCAGCGGCGACGCCATGCGCGAGCTGCGCGCCACCCTGGAGGTGCTGCGCGACTCCGACCAGCCCGAGGGCGAGTCCGCCGCCAGCGGTCTCGACCGGCTCGACGGCCTGGTGGAGCGGGCCCGCTCGACCGGGCTGCCGGCCACGGTGACGGTCTCCGGCACGCCGCGGGAGCTGCCGCCCGAGGTGGACCGGGCGGCGTACCGGATCGTCCAGGAGGCGCTCACCAACGTCTCGCGGCACGCCGGTGGCGCGGCCGCGGCGGTGCGCATCGACTACGCGGGCGGGGAACTGATCGTGCAGGTCGACGACGACGGCAAGGCCGACCCGGCCGCGCCGCCCGTCCCCGGCACGGGCCTGCTCGGCATGCGCGAGCGCGTCGCGGCGCTCGGCGGCCGGCTGCGGGCCGAGCCCCGCCCCGAAGGGGGCTTCACCGTCCGCGCCGAGCTCCCCCTCGGGGAGCCCTCGTGATCCGCGTGCTGCTGGTGGACGACCAGGCGCTCATCCGCGGCGGCTTCCGCGCGCTGCTGGAGATCGAGGACGACATCGAGGTGGTGGCCGAGGCGGCGAACGGCGAGCAGGGCGTCGCGCTCGCCGTCGAGCACCGGCCCGACGTCGCCCTCGTGGACGTCCAGATGCCGGTGATGGACGGCATCGAGGCGACCCGGCTGATCGCCGCGGACCGGCGGCTGAGCGGCGTCCACGTCGTGATCCTCACCAACTACGGCCTCGACGAGTACGTCTTCAACGCGCTCCGCGCGGGCGCCTGCGGATTCATGGTCAAGGACACCGAGCCCGCCGACCTGGTGCAGGGCGTGCGGGTCGCGGCCCGCGGCGACGCGCTGCTGTCCCCCGCGATCACCCGCCGTCTGATCGGCGAGTACGTCGCGCGCCGCCCCGAGCCCGCCCCCGAGGGGCTCGACATGCTGACCAGGCGCGAGCGGGAGGTCACCGTGCTGGTGGCCCGCGGCATGTCCAACGACGAGATCGCCGCGCACATGGTGATCAGCCCGGCCACCGCGAAGACGCACGTCAGCAGGGTCCTGGCGAAGCTGCATGTCAGGGACCGCGCCCAGCTCGTGGTGTTCGCCTACGAATCCGGCCTCGTCACCCCGCGGCGCGGCTGACGCGGCCGCGGCCCCACTGCTCGCGCGGCCTCACTGCTCGCGCAGCGCCTTGACGGCCTCGTCGGCGGTGGGGTGGAAGGCGAAGACCTGGTCGAGCCCGGTGATCTCGAAGACCCGGGTGAGGTCGGGGTTCAGCCCGGCGAGCACGATCCTGCTCTGCGCGGCCTGGGCCCGGCGGTAGCCGGCGATCAGCACGGTGATGCCGGTGGAGTCGCAGTAGTTCAGGTCGGTCACGTCGAGCACGGCGCCGCCCCCGGGGGCCAGCGGCAAGGCCTCCAGCGCCTCCCGCAGGCGCGGGGCGGTGTGGTAGTCGAGGTCTCCCGCGACGCGCAGCACGGGGACCTCCGCTCCCTCGGACGGGAGGTTGACGGTGAAGGTGGGCTCGGTCACCGAGGAGGCTCCTGTCCGGACGCGGCTGGACGGCGGGGCACGGAGAGGGCCAGCAACGCCGTGTCGTCACCGACTCCCGCGCCCAGTTCCGTGAGAAGTTTATGGATGTTCGCCAGCAGATTATCCGCTCCGTCACTGGGCTTGCTGGTCAGATGGGCGGTCAGACCCTCGTCTCCGAGCATCGCACCGTCCGGCGTGCGGGCTTCGGTGAGGCCGTCCGTGTACAGCAGGAGGGCGTCACCTGGGGCGAGGCGGACGTCTGCCTGGGCGAAGCGCGGTTCGGGCAGTATCCCGATGAGCTGCCCACCGGGCGTGGGGACGGTGTCGACCGTGCCGTCCGCGCGGACGGCCAGTGCGGGCGGGTGACCGCCCCCGGCCAGGGTCACGGCGAACGAGCCGTCCGGTTCGGGGGCCATGACCCCGAACAGGGCGGTGCAGAACCGGGGGTCGCTCTGGTACTCGCCCTTGAGGACGGCGTCGAGGTTCCCGAGCACGGCGCAGGGGTCGGGGTCGTAGATGGCGGCGGAGCGCAGGGTGTAGCGGGTGAGGGAGGTCAGGGCGGCGGCCTCGGCGCCCTTGCCGCACACGTCGCCGAGGAAGAACGCCCAGCGCCCGTCGTCCAGGGGGAACAGGTCGTAGAAGTCGCCGCCGACCTCGTCCTGGGAGACGGGGTGGTACGCGGCGGCGGCGTCGAGGCCGGGCACCTCGGGCAGGGCGGGCGGCAGGAGCGTGCGCTGCAGGGTGCGCACCAGGCGTTCGGCTCCGGCGCGCATGGTCCGCTCGGCCGTGATGGTGCAGATCGAGGACAGCCGCCGTTCCAGCTCCTGGGCGACCAGCGCCGCCAGGTCGCCCAGGATGCCCAGCTGCTCCTCGGTCGCGTCACGGGGGCGGGTGTCCAGCACGCTGACGGTGCCGAGGCAGTGGCCGTCCGCGGTGGTGATGGGCGCGGCCGCGTAGAAGCGGACGCCCGGCTCGCCGCGGACGAGCGGGTTGGCGGCCGCCGCGGGGTCGGTGAGCGCGTCCGTGACGACGTACGGGGTGTCGCGCAGGATGGCGGAGGCGCACAGGCCGGGGCCGCGGGCGATCTGCGAGACGCCGGGCAGGCCGTGGACGGCCTTGAACCAGACGCGGTCGCGGTCCACGATGCCCACGGTGGCCATGGGCGTGCCGCAGCTGCGCGCGGCCAGGGAGGCGATGGTGTCGAAGGCGCCGTCGGGCGGGGTGTCGAGTATCCGGTAGCGGCGGACGGCCGCCAGCCGCTCCCGCTCGCCGGGCAGAGCGGGGTCGGGTCCGAGGTGGCGGCCGGGGTCCGTCACCGTCACCTCCTGTGGTCGGGAACGGGTCGGCGGCGATTCCGCCAGAAGATGGGCTTTACCCTGTTTGTACTGCTTATCACTTCGGCGGCGATCTGACGGTCGCCGGTCACCGCGGACGCGGCGCGCCGCACGTCCAGGTACCGGGGAAACGGTTGTTGGCTCCGGGTCTGCTGGGGTAAAGGGTTGGCCATGCGGTGCGCGGACGCGCGGGGCGTCCGCCGGATGCGGTGGGTGATCGCCTGAGTGGAAGAGGGGTGCGGTGGCGGTTTCGGAGGACGCCAAAGGTGCCGGGGGCGCCGGACGCGAGCCGCGGGCGGGGGCCGGGCTGTTCTCCGCCGCCGGAGAGATCGGCCCGGATCTCGCGGCCGTCGACTGGGCGGCGACGCCGCTGGGGCCACCCGGCGGGTGGCCGCAGAATCTGCGGACGGCGGTCGACATCCTGCTGTCGTCCCGCTTCCCGATGTGGATGGCCTGGGGCCCCGAGCTGACGTTCTTCTGCAACGCCGCGTACCGCCGCGACACGCTCGGCCGCAAGTACCCATGGGCCCTCGGCCGACCCGCGAGCGAGGTGTGGGCGGAGGCCTGGGACGCCGTCGCCTTCAAGATCGAGACCGTGCTCGGCACCGGGGAGGCGACCTGGGACGAGGGGCTGCTGCTGTTCCTCGAACGATCCGGATACCCGGAGGAGACCTACCACACCTTCTCCTACAGCCCGCTGCGCGACGACGCCCGCGACGTGGTCGGCATGCTGTGCGTGGTCAACGAGGACACCGAGCGGGTCATCGGCGAGCGGCGGATGACGACCCTGCGGGACCTGGGATCCGACCCGAGCATGATCCGGACGGAGGAGGAGACGCTCGCCTTCGCCGACCGGCAGCTGGACCGCAACCGGAAGGACCTCCCCTTCACGCTGACCTACCTCTTCGAGGACGGGGGGACGGCACGGCTCGCCGGGGCGACGGGCGTCTCCCGCGGCCACCCGGCCGCCCCCGCCGGGGTGGCGGTGGACGAACCGGACGCGATCTGGCCCGTGGCGGCGCTGGCGCGGGGAGAATCGGTGCTGATGCGGCTCGATGATCCCCGATTCGGGGTCCTGCCCTCCGGGGACTGGACCCAGCCCCCCGACCAGGCCCTGCTGGTGCCGCTGCTGAGGCAGGGCCGCGCGCCGTACGGGTTCCTGGTGGCCGCGCTGAACCCGTACCGCCAGATGGACGAGGCCTACCGCGGCTTCGTGGAGCTGGCCGCCGGGCACATCGCGGCGGGTATCGGCGGCGCCCGCGGCTACCAGGCGCAGCGGCGGCGCGCCGAGGAGCTCGCCGAACTCGACCGCGCCAAGACGACGTTCTTCTCCAACATCAGCCACGAGTTCCGCACCCCGCTGACGCTGATCATGGGCCCGGTGCAGGAGCTGCGCACCCGGCTGGGCGACGCGGGCGACCAGGTCCACCAGGAGCTGGACGTCATCCACCGCAACGGGCTGCGCCTCGGCAGGCTCGTCAACTCCCTGCTGGACTTCTCCCGCATCGAGGCCGGCCGGATGCAGGCGCGCTACGAGCCGGTCGACCTCGCCGAGGTCACGGCCGAGCTGGCCAGCGTCTTCCGCTCCGCCGTCGACAAGGCCGGCCTCGCCTTCGCCGTCGAGTGCGACCCGCTCCCCGAGCCGGTGTACGTCGACCGCGACATGTGGGAGAAGGTGATGCTGAACCTGCTCAGCAACGCGCTGAAGTTCACCTTCGACGGGGCGATCCATGTCCGGGTGGGCGCCGTGGACGGGATGGCGCAGGTGACGGTGGCCGACACCGGGGTGGGGGTCGCCGCCGACGAGGTGCCGCGGCTGTTCGAGCGGTTCCACCGCGTCGAGCACACCCGCGCCCGCTCCAACGAGGGCAGCGGCATCGGGCTGGCCCTGGTCAAGGAGCTCGTCGGCCTGCACGGCGGGACCATCACCGCCGCCAGCACCGAGGGCGAGGGGACCCGCTTCACCGTCCGGCTGCCGTTCGGGAGCGACCACCTGCCCCCGGACGCCGTCGCCCCGCCGCGCTCCTCCACGGCGGCGTCGGTCACCGCCGACCCCTACGTCCAGGAGGCGCTGCGCTGGCTGCCCGCCGAGCAGCTCGGCGGCGACCCGAACTCCACCGATCCGACGCCGCCCGAGCCGGTCCCGGCGCTCGGGCCCGAGGTCCCCGCGCGGGTCCTGGTCGCCGACGACAACGCCGACATGCGCGAGTACCTCACCCGGCTGCTGCGAGGCGCCGGCTACCAGGTGGACTCCGTCGCCGACGGCCGGGCCGCCCTGGAGGCGGTCCGCGAGACCGGCTTCGACATGGTGGTCAGCGACGTGATGATGCCGCACGTGGACGGGCTGGAGCTGGTCGCCGCGCTGCGCGCCGACCAGCGCACCGCCGCGCTGCCGGTGCTGCTGCTGTCGGCCCGCGCCGGGCAGGAGGCCTCGATCGAGGGCCTGCGGGCGGGCGCCGACGACTACCTGCTCAAGCCCTTCGCCGCCGCCGAGCTGCTGGCCCGCGTGCGGGCCAACGTCGAGCTGGCCCGGCTGCGCGGCCACCACGCCCGCTGGCGCACCGCACTGGTCGAGTCCATGCAGGAGGCGTTCTTCGTCTGCGACGAGGACGGCTCCTGCATCGAGTTCAACACCGCTTTCACCGACATCCTCGGCTACGAGGCCGCCGGGCTGCCCTATCCCCCGGAGCCCCCCTGGTGGCCGGACGAGAAGACCGATCCCGAGGCGCGCCGGGAGGTCGCCGCCGCCTTCGCCGACATGCTGGTGCAGGAGCGCGGCACCCGCAACGTCTCCCTCCGGCACCGCGACGGGCACCGGGTATGGGTCAGCGTGGCCTACAACCACGTCCACGACCCCGAGACCGGGCGGCGCGTCATCGTCGGCACCTTCCGGGACGTCACCGCCGACCACTACGCCATCCAGCGCGAGAGCGCCCTCGCGGCCCTCGGCATGCGCCTCACCGAGGCCGTGAACCTGCCCGACACCCTGGCCGGCGCGCTGGAGGAACTGCGCGACCTGTGGCACGCCGACCGGGTGCTGGCGGCCGTCTTCACCGGCGGCCCGCCCGAGCTGACCTCGACCGAGCCCGGACTGGCCTGGCAGGACCTGCCCGAGGAGCGCCGGGAGGAGATGGCCGCGCTGCGCGAGCACCCGACCCTCACCCCCGTCGCCGAGCACGCCACCGCGATCACGCTCGAACACCCCCGCGGGACCCTGGTCCTCTGGATCGACCTGAACGACCGCCGCCCCTTCACCGACCAGGACCGGCTGCTGCTGTCCCTGCTGGCCGGACGCCTCGCCCAGGGGCTGTCCCGCGCCAACCTGATCGACCAGCAGCGCGAGACCGCCCTCGCCCTGCAGCGCGCCATCCTCGGCCCGTCCGAGCTGCCCGACGGGTTCGCCGTCCGCTACGAGCCCGCGGCGCGGCCGCTGGAGGTCGGCGGCGACTGGTACGACATCTTCGCCCTCCCCGACGGCCGCATCGGCATCATCGTGGGCGACTGCGTCGGCCGCGGCTTGGAGGCGGCCACCGTCATGGGCCAGTTGCGCAGCGCCTGCCGGGCCCTCCTGCTGCAGGACGCCGGGCCGGCCCGGACCCTCACGGCCCTCGACCGCTTCGCCGCCGGCATCCCCGGCGCGCGGTGCTCCACCGTCTTCTGCGGCGTCCTCGACCCCCGGACGGGCGAGCTCACCTACTCCAGCGCCGGGCATCCGCCCGCCATCCTCGCCCAGCCGGACGGCACCACCGAGCTGCTCGACGGGGGCCGGTCCGTCCCGATCGCCGTCGGCTCGGCACGGCCCCGGCCCGTCGCCGCGACCACGATCCCGGCCCGGGCCACCGTGCTGCTCTACACCGACGGCCTCGTGGAACGCCGCCGCCGCTCCTTGTACGAGGGCATCCGGCAGGTGGGCGACGCCGTCCAGGACGGCCGCGAGCAGGGAGTCGACGAGCTCGCCACCCGCATCATGACGAGCCTGGCCCCACCGGGCGGCTACGACGACGACGTCGCGCTCATGCTGTACCGGCATCCCGCGCCGCTGGACGTGAGCTTCCCCGCCGAGTCCTCGCAGCTCGCCCCGCTCCGGGAGGCGCTGCGCGGCTGGCTCGCCCAGTGCCAGCTCCCCCGCCGCACCGCCCAGGGCGTCCTGGTCGCCGCCGGCGAGGCCTGCGCCAACGCCGTCGAGCACGGCCGCCCCACCGGCGGCGTGCACACCATCCGGCTGCGGGCCGAGGCCTTCGTCGACCAGCTGCATCTCACCATCGCCGACACCGGCCGCTGGAAGCCGCCCGGCCCGGACGGCGGCCTCAACCGCGGGCGCGGCACCGCGCTGATGCGCGCGCTGATGAGCAACCTCACCATCACGCCAGGACCGGACGGAACCACCGTCCACATGAACACCAGGATCGGCTCATGAGCACACCCCTGTCCCTCACGACCGCCCGGCGCCCGGACGGGAGGGCGCTCGTGACGGCCGTCGGCGAGATCGACATGAGCAACAGCCGGGCCCTCGCCGCCGCGCTGGCCACCGCGCACGAGGAGAGGGGCGGTCTCGTCCTCGACCTCACCGCGGTCGAGTACCTTGATAGCGCGGGACTGAGCGTTCTGTTCGCCCACGCGGACCATCTCGAACTGATCGCTCCGCGGCTCCTGGAACCGGTGCTGACCCTCTCCGGGCTTCCGGAGCTGGCCACCGTCCGCCTCGCGCCCCCCGGGGCCGCACCCCCCGAGCCCGCGCGGCCCGAGACCGACCACACCTGAAGTCCCGGCGCACCGGTGGCGCCGGACCCCGACCCAGAGGAAAGCGGAACGACGTGGAGGCAACGCCATGGCCGAGGTGACCGGCCACGCGCGGGACGGCCGGACTTTGATCACGATGACCGGTGACCTGGCCCTGGACACCGCGCAGCAGGCCGAGCAGCAGATGCGCCGGCTGCGCGGCGAGCACGGCGAGCACCTGGTCCTCGACCTGAGCGGCCTGCGCTACCTGGACTCGGTGGGCCTCAGCCTGCTGATGCGGTTCTACCTGGCGGCCGAGGGACGCGGCGGCAGCGCCGTGCTGGCCGGACCGCTGCAGGACTCGGTCCGGCGCGTCCTGCAGATCACCCACGTCGACGAGCGCCTGACCATCCATCCGACCCTCGACGACGCGCTGGCGGGCGCGCGGCCGCCGGGTGCCGACCTGCGGAGGACCTGAGTCCGGCGGCCGGCCGGTCCGCGCGGCGACGGCGGCCGTCCGGCGTGGACCCCGGCGGGCACGGCCCGGCCGGGCGGACGGAGGACCACCGGTACATTACGGTCGCGGTCGCGCAGGCCGTGCGGGCGGCGGACGGGTCGGAGCGCGGTGTGCCGCGGATGCATATTTGCCATAAGGCAACTACTATCGGCGCGGCACCGGCGGGGCGGAGGGGGGAAGAGGTGGTGGACGGACTGATGTCGCACGGTCTGGAGGCGACCGGTCTTGAGGCGACCTCTCCCGCGCTGCCCGGGCCGCGCATACCGGTCCCGGTGGACGGCGCCGCCGACGGCGGGCCGGAGCTGGGGCCGCTGCGGGTGCTGCTGGTCGAGGACGACTCCGCCGACGCGATCCTGGTGGAGGACACGCTGGCCGACACCGGGCTGCGGGCGTCCCTGCAGTGGGTGCGCTCCCTTCCCGAGGCGCGGGGCCCGCTGTCCGCGAAACCCGAGCCCGACTGCGTGCTGCTCGACCTGAACCTGGGCGAGTCGCAGGGCCTGGCGGTGCTCCGGCAGGTGCTGGAGTGGGCGCCCGGCGCCGCGGTGGTGGTGCTGACCGGGCTCGCGGAGTCGCAGGCGGGGACCGCCGCCCTGGCCGCCGGCGCGCAGGACTACCTGTCCAAGGACCAGCTCGAGTCGGATCGGCTCGGGCGGGCGATCCGCTACGCGGTGCAGCGGCGCCAGGTCCAGCAGGCGGTCGCGGCGCTGCAGGTGGAGCAGATGCGGGCCCAGGAGAACGCCCGGCTGGAGCGCGGGCTGCTGCCGCGCCCGAGGGTGTCCAACCCGGGGCTCCGGGTCGTCGCGCGCTACCGGCCCGGACGGGCGCACTCCCTGCTGGGCGGCGACTTCTACGACGTGGTGGAGACCGGCGACGGCCTGGTGCACGCCGTGATCGGGGACGTGGCCGGACACGGTCCCGCCTCCGCCGCCCTGGGCGTCAGCCTGCGGGTGGCGTGGCGGTCGTTCGTGCTGGCCGGGACCCGCGGGGCCCGGGTGGTCGAGCTGCTCGAAGAGCTGCTCGCCGGGGAGGACGGCGGCTCGGAGATGTTCGTCACCCTCACCACGGCGACCCTGTTCCCCGACCGCCCGGTGGCACAGGTCGTGCGCGCCGGGCACCCCGGGTTCCTGCTGCACGGGCGCGGCGAGGTCCGGCTGGTCGAGCCGCCGGGCGGGCTGGGCGTGGGCATGGTGCCCGGACTCGGCACCTGGCGCGAGCACGAGGTCGCGCTGCCGCCCGGCTCCTCCCTCGTCCTGTTCACCGACGGGCTGTTCGAAGGCCAGATCGACGCCGGCGGCCGGCGGCTGGACCTGACCGGCCTGCTCCGGCTCGCCCAGGGCCACCGCGAACGCTCCCCCGACGACTTCGTCGACACACTGATCACCGACGTCGAGGCGGCCTCGCTCCAGCACGGGGGCCTGGACGACGACGTCGCCGTCATACACCTTGGATGGACTCCCACATGAGCACACCGCCCCTGACGGTGCAGGACGCCGAGCCGGGCGAACCCGCCGGTTCCGCCGCGCCGGCGCCGGCGAAAGGCCCCCCGCCGCGGCGCGGACCGACCGTCCGGGCATGGTTCATGCTGGCCGCGCTGCTGATCGTCGGGCTCACCGTCACCGGCGCCGTGGTGGTCCACAACCTGCTGGAGGAGACCGCGCGGGCCTCCGACCGGCTGGTCGACAGGATCGCACCGGCGCAGGTGGAGGCGAGCCGGCTGCAGATGGCCATGCTGAACCAGGAGACCGGCGTGCGGGGCTACGCCCTGGTGGGCGACCGGCAGTTCCTGCGGCCCTACACCGACGGGGTGGCCACCGAGCAGGAGTCCCTCGCCCGGCTGCGGCGGCTGCTGGCCGACGAGCCCGAGCTCCGCGCCGACATCGACGCGCTCCAGCGGGCGATCGGCGTGTGGCGCCGCGACTACGGCGCCGTCGTGGTCGCCCAGGTCGACGAGCGGGGGCCCGGCGTGGAGGCGGCCGCCACCGCGGCGCGCGGCAAGTCCTCCTTCGACACGGTCCGCGCCACCTGGACGGTCCAGAACCGCCACCTGGCCCAGGTCCGCGCCGAGAGCCGCACCGACCTCCGGCACACCCGCGCGGTGCGGGACTGGACGCTGACGTCCCTGTTCATCGCGCTGCTGGCGACCGCGGCGCTGCTGGCGGCCCTGCTGCACTACGCCGTGGACCGGCCGCTGCGCATGCTCAGCACCGCCTCGCGGCGGGTCGCCGACGGCGACTTCACCCACGTCATCGGCGCGCACGGCCCCGCCGACGTGCGCGAGGTGGCCCACGCGGTGGAGGCGATGCGCGGCCGGATCACGATGGCGCTGGACCAGTCCACCGAGCGCGAGCGCCTGCTCCAGCGGCAGACCGCGGAACTGGACGCGCAGACCGTCGAGCTGCGCCGCTCCAACGCCGAGCTGGAGCAGTTCGCCTACGTCGCCAGCCACGACCTCCAGGAACCCCTGCGCAAGGTTGCCTCCTTCTGCCAGCTGCTGGAGCGCCGCTGCGCCGACCAGCTCGACGAGCGGGGCCACCAGTACATCGCCTTCGCGGTGGACGGCGCCAAGCGGATGCAGGTCCTGATCAACGATCTGCTGACCTTCTCCCGGGTCGGCCGGCTGCACCAGCACCAGCGGACGCTCGCGCTGGACGAGCCGCTCGACCAGGCGCTGGCCAACCTCGACGACGTCGTCGCCGAGGCCGGCGCCCGGATCGAGAGGCCGGATGACCTTCCGCAGGTCACCGCCGACCCGACGCTCATGGTCATGCTGTGGCAGAACCTGCTCGGCAACGCGGTCAAGTTCCGCTCCCCCGACCGCGACGCGGTCGTCCGCGTCACGTGCGAGCGGGAGGACGGGTTCTGGCACCTGACCGTCACCGACAACGGGATCGGCATCCCCGGCGAGTACGCCGACAAGATCTTCGTCATCTTCCAGCGGCTGCACAGCCGCGAGGCCTACGCCGGCACGGGCATCGGCCTGGCGCTGTGCAAGAAGATCGTCGAGTATCACGGCGGCCGGATCTGGCTCGATCCCGACCGCGCGGAGGGCTCCCGCTTCCACTTCACCCTCCCGGTCGAGGAACGGCCCGATGAGCCCGAGCAGTCCGACCGGCCCGCCGACGCGGCGTCCGGCGCCGCCGCCTCCGACACCGCCGCCTCCGACACCGCCGCCTCCGACACCGCCACGTCCGACACCGCCACGTCCGACACCGCCGCGCCGGACGCCGGCGTTCCGTCCTCGACCACCGACCTCCAAGGAGCCAGTTCGTGACCAGCACCGCCGTCCAGCCCATCACCGTCCTGCTGGTCGAAGACGACCCCGGTGACGAACTCATGACCCGCGAGGCCTTCGAGCACAACAAGGTCGGCAACACCCTGCACGTCGTCCGCGACGGCGCGGAGGCCCTGGACTACCTCTACAGGCGCGGGGACCACCCGGACGCGCCCCGCCCCGACCTGGTCCTCCTCGACCTCAACCTGCCCAAGCGCGACGGGCGCGAGGTCCTCGAAGAGATCAAGACCGACCCGGAGCTCGCCTCCATCCCGGTGGTGGTGCTGACCACGTCGTCGGCCGAGGAGGACATCCTGCGCAGCTACAAGCTGCACGCCAACGCCTACGTCACCAAGCCCGTGGACTTCGACCAGTTCATCAAGGCCATCCGCCAGATCGACGACTTCTTCGTCACCGTCGTCCGCCTCCCGACCCGCCACTGACCCGCGCCCCGTACCGCCTGGCCCGCCCCGGAGGCCGGGTTGGCAGAAGGCGGCGCGGGTAGTGCGCAGTGATGTTCTTCGACGGCTTCACACTGGACCATGTCGACGTCGGTGAGGTCACGCTGCGAGTGCGGCACGGCGGAGCGGGGAAGCCTGTGCTGCTGCTGCACGGTCATCCCCGGACGCATGCCACCTGGCACAAGGTCGCTCCCCTCCTCGCAGAGCGGTACAGCGTGGTGTGCCCGGATCTGCGCGGCTACGGGAAGTCGTCCAAACCCCCGACCGACGCCGGCCACACCCCTTACTCCAAGCGCGCGATGGCCGGGGACATGGTCGCCCTGATGCGGGCGCTCGACCACGACGAGTTCGCGGTCGCGGGGCACGACCGCGGTGCGCTGGTCGCGTTCCGGACGGCGATGGACCACTCGGCGGCGGCCACCGCGCTGATCGCCATGGACGGGCTGCCGGTGGTCGAGCACCTGGAGCGCTGCGACGCCCGCTTCGCGGCGGAGTGGTGGCACTGGTGGTTCTTCGGGCAGACGGACAAGCCCGCGGAACGGATCATCAGCGCCGACCCCGGCGCCTGGTACACCACCACGGACGAGCACATGGCCCCCGAGGCGTGGGCCGACTTCCGCGAAGCGATCCACGACCCGGCGACCGTGCACGGCATGTTGGAGGACTACCGCGCCGGCCTGGGCATCGACCGCCGGCACGACGAGGACGACCGCCGCGCCGGCCGCCGCGTCCAGTGCCCGACGCTGGTGCTGTGGTCCGCCCGCGACGACCTGGAGGACCTCTACGGCGATCCGGTGCGGATCTGGCGGGACTGGGCCGGCGACGTCACCGGCCGCCCCGTCGACTCCGGCCACCACATGGCCGAGGAGGCCCCCGAGGCCGTGGCCGGCGCGATCGGCGCCTTCCTCGATCGGCACGCGCCCTAGAACCCGCAGGAGAGTCCCCCGGCCGACCCTTCGTCGCCGCATGGCGGAGAGCCTCTCCGCTTCTGGGACCGCCGTGCCGTGTGAGCACGCCGATACCGGGTACGGAACCGAGCGGCGGATTATTGCCCAATGCAAAGATCACGGTGGTCGCGCGGGCGCCTCCCTCCGCCCGAGGACGTCTCCACAGGTCGTGCGCCGCGCGCCGCGGGAAGAGGCGATCATTGGCAGCGGACCGACGCGAATCGATCGACCGGCGCACCCATCAGCTCCTGGAGCGGCTGCACCGCCTCGCCCCGGACGATCCCGTCCGCGAGCGGCTCCGCGCCGAGATCGTCACGCTCAACACCGCCCTCGTGCGCAGCGTCGCACGCCGCTACGCCGGCCGCGGCGAACCGGTGGAGGATCTGGAGCAGGCCGCCTTCGTGGGCCTGGTCTCCGCCATCAACCGGTTCGACCCCGCCCGGGGCATCCGCTTCCTCGCCTACGCCTACCCGGTGGTCACCGGGGAGGTCCGCCGGCACTTCCGCGACCGGACCTGGGGGGTCAAGGTCTCGCGCCGCATACAGGAGCTGCGCCCGATGCTGCACCGGGCGATGACCGACTTCACCGCGGCGCACGGCCGCTCCCCCACCGCCGCGGAACTCGCCGACCGGCTCGGCGTCGGCCTGGAGGAGACGCTCGACGCGCTGGTGGCCAGCGAGGCCTATCGCCCGCTGTCCCTGGACGCCCCGGCCGGCGGCTCCGAGGAGGGCGACCCCGGCACGCTGGGCGACAGCCTGGGCGCCGACGACCCCGACCTGGAGGGCATCGTCGACGCCCAGGCGCTCCGGCCGCTGCTGGACGAGCTCCCCGAGCGCGAGCGCACCATCGTGCTGCTGCGGTTCTTCGGCAACAAGACCCAGTCCCAGATCGCCGCGCAACTGGGGCTGTCGCAGATGCACGTCTCCCGGCTCCTCGCCCAGACCCTGAAGCGGCTCCGGCAGGGCCTGCTCGCCGGCACTTAGCACCCGGCGGGCGCCGTCCGGCCGCGGCGTCCGTCCTGGCCGCCGCATGGCGAAGCCCGGGCGGCCCATGGCGAGACCCGTGCGGAGTCGGGAAGCGCGGCTGAGGAAGCCGCGGCTAGCGTGATCGGCATGGACATCACCATTCACACGACCTTCCTCCCCCATGACGACCCGGAGGCCTCGGTGGCCTTCTACCGCGACGCGCTCGGCTTCGAGGTCCGCAGCGACGTCGGCGGCGGCAGGATGCGCTGGATCACGGTCGGCCCGCCCAAGCAGCCGGACACCTCGATCCTGCTGGCGCCGCCGGCCACCGACCCCGGCGTCACCGACGACGAGCGCCGCGTCATCGCCGAGATGATGGCCAAGGGCACCTACGGCTGGATCCTGTTCGCCACCCCCGACCTCGACGACGCCTTCGGGCGGGTCCAGGCCGCGGGGGCCGAGGTCGTCCAGGAGCCGACCGAGCAGCCGTACGGGGTCCGCGACTGCGCCTTCCGCGACCCGGCGGGCAACCTGGTCCGCATCCAGGAGCTGCGCTGATCCGGCGGCGGACGATCGGTTTCGTCCACTTCATTCCTTGAATCCGAATTCGAGGGATCACGAGCTATTCATAGAAACTTGGCGGCTTTGTATCGACTACGCCCATGAGCAAGGTCATCATGGCGGCGTTCGCCCCCGGTCCCGGGAGCGCCGGGCCCGAGGGAACCGTCCCCTCCGGGGACTCACTCGTTCGTAGGAGGTACCTGTGCTCAAGCAGCGCTCCCGGCCGTCCTGGACGAAACGAGCCGCCGCCACCCTGGTGGCCGCGACGTGCGCGACGGGCGTCACCGCCAACGTCCCGGCAAGCGCGACGGTCTACGGATCCTGCACGATCTCACGCTGCTCCGACGGCCGCTACGCCGCCTCGGTGTGGGCCGGGAAGGGGTGGCCGGCCACCTCGGGCTGGTATTCCTGGCCGGACGGCCTGTACAACTACACCGGCGGCGTCTACCACAACTACGACGGCCAGCTCCCCTCCAGCGCCACCTACCACGAGTACGACGTGTACTCGCGGAACAAGGGCGCTTCGCGCGACGCCTACCGGATCGTCCACGGCAGCACCGGCGCCGTCTACTTCTCCCCGGACCACTACTCGAACTTCTACAAGATCTCCTAGAACGGGACCCGTCCGATGACCTCGCCGCCGCCCTGGTTGACGCTCACCAGTGACCCGGTGCGGGCCACCGTCGACGGGCACGACTGCCGGACCCGCGCCGCCTTCTTCCGGGAGGCGGCGCGGGCCCTCGGCTTCCCCGCCTACTTCGGCCGCAACTGGGACGCTTTCCTGGACTGCCTGCGCGACCTCGACCGGCCCGCCTTCACCGTGGCGCGCGCCGACGAGCTCCTGGCCGAGGAGGAGCCGCGCCAGCTGGCGATCCTTCTCCAGATCCTGGCGGAGGAGGGGCCGCCCACGACCTTCGCCGCCGCCCCCGACCGGATGACCGCCCTGCGCGCCCGCCTGGCCGCCGCGCTCCCTCCCGACCAGGTCACGTGAGCGGTGAACTTCCGCAAACAGGTTTTGATACGCGCTTAGGCCCCGTTTGAGGGGTTAGGGCTGCGTCATGGCCCTTGACCTCCTGCGCCGCGGACTGGCGGCGGCCGCCGCCCTCCCCGGTGGAGAGACCGTCGTCGCCGCGGCGGACCACGCGGGGGCTCTGGGGGTCCGGACGGGGGCTCTCGGAGTCCGGGCGGCGTCCGTCCCGATCCGGCAGGCGGGACGCGTCCTCGGCGGAGTCGAGGGCATGGTGGGGCGGGCCCTCCGGCCGGCGCGGACCGTCCACCGGTACCCCGAGCGGCTGCACATCGAGCTGCGGCACCTGCACAGGGCGGAAAGGCGGTCCGAGGCGAAAGCCCTGGAGCACGCCGTCGAAGGGCTTCCCTCCGTGCACTGGGCGCGCGTCAACGCGGCCCTGGGACGGTTGATCGTCCACGTGTCCGACGAGGTCTCACCGGAGACCGTCCTGGAGGTCGTCGAGGCGCTGGACGAGGCGTTGGAGGGCGAGGTGCCCGTTCTGGGCGGATCCGCGGCGCCGCCCGCGGCGCTGGCCCTCGGCGCCGACCTGGTGGGGCTCACGATCACGGGGGCGCAGCGGGTGCTCGGGCGGGCTCTGCTGCCGTCCGAGCTCTCGGGGCTGGTGGCGTTCGCGGACACGGTGCCCCTCCTGCGCGGAATCCTGGAGCGGGCCGTGCCGGGTGCGCCGATCGAGCGCTGGCTGCCGCTGACCCAGGCCGCCGTGCAGGCGCTGACGTCCAGCGGGGCGGGCCTCGCCGTCGACGCGGCGCAGCGGCTGTGGCAGTGCCGCGAGGCCGCCGCCACCGGCCGGCTGTGGCGGCTCGCCGAGGCGGAGCTGACCGGCGCCCCCGAGCGGGCCGCCTCCACCGCCGCCCCCGGCGGGCCCGCACGCGAGCTGCCCGACGGGCCGCCGGAGCGGCACGCGCGCCGGATGCTCGCCGTCGGCCTCGGCGGGATCGCGCTCGGCGGGCTCCTGACCGGAAGCGGGCGCCGCGCGCTGGACGTCGGGGTCTCCGCGGTGCCGAAGGCGCCCCACGCCGCGCGCGAGGTCTTCGCGGCCGAGCTCGCGACCCGGCTGGCCGGGCGGGGGGTGCTGGCCCTGGACCCGAGGGCGCTGCGCCGCCTTGACCGGATCGACACGGTGGTGCTGGACGCCGGCGCCCTCCAGGCCGGGGACCTGGTGGTGGACGAGGTCGCCGTGCTCGCGGACACGTCGGAGGCCGAGGTGTCCGAACGCGTCCACGCGCTGTTCGACCTCAAGGCGCCGGACGAGGTCCGGGAGGCGGACGGATGGTCCCTCGGCCCGGTCGGGAGCGTGCTGCCCGGCCGGAGGCTCCCGGCCGAGGGCCGGGAACTCCTCCGCGGTCCGGGGCCGGTGCTGGCCCTGGCCGAGGACGGACGGCCGCGCGCCTTCATCCGCATGCGCCGCTCCCTGCGGGATGAGACGAACGCCCTGGTGACCGCCGCGCGCGAGGCCGGCGCGACGATCGTGCTGGCCGGTTCCGGCGTCGAGCTGCCGATCCCCCCGGACGCCACCGCCCCCGGCGGCGCGGACCTCGCCGCCTCCGTCCACGGACTGCAGCAGGACGGGGCGTGCGTCCTGCTGGTCTCGGGCGATCCGGAGGCTCTCGCCGCGGCCGACATCGGCGTGGCGGTCCGGACGGACGGTGCGCCGCCGTGGGGCGCGCACCTGATGGTCCTGCGGGACCCGGCCGCGGCCGCGTACGTCGTCGCGGCGGTCGCCGCCGCGCGCCGCGTCAGCGAGCGGGGCGTCACGCTCGCGTGGTCGGGCACGGGGGTGGCCGCGCTGCTCGCCCTCACCGGGCCGCCCGGAAAGGCGGCGGACCGCGCGCTGGCGGCCGTCAACGGCGCGGCGGCCCTGGGCATGGTCCACGGCGCCTGGACGGCCCGCGAGGTGATGCGGCACGTTCCGGCGCCGCCGCTGGCGTCCACGCCCTGGCACGCCATGCCCGTGGAGGCGGTGCTGGACCGGCTCGACAGCCGTCCGGGCGGCCTGTCCGGCGACCAGGCGCGCGAGCGGGGCACGCGCGGACCGGAGCGCGAAGAGGGAGGCCGGCCGCTGCTGCGAGCCGTGCTCCAGGAACTGGCCAACCCCCTGACAGCGGTGCTGGCCGCGGGCGCGGCCGGTGCGGCGGCGGTCGGCTCGCCGGCCGATGCGGCGCTCGTCGCCGCGACCATCGGCCTGTCCGGCCTGGTGGGCGGGCGACAGCGGGTCGCCGCCAACGAGATCATCGCGGGGATCTCGGCCCGGTCCGGCGGGCCCGTCCGCGTCCTGCGGGACGGTGAGGAGACCCGGGTGCCGGCGGAGGACCTCGTCCGCGGCGACGTCCTGGTGCTCGCCGCGGGGGACGCCGTCCCGGCCGACTGCCGGATCGTCACCGCGCACGGGCTGGAGGCCGACGAGTCGTCCCTCACCGGCGAGTCCCTCCCGGTGGCCAAGGACACCGCGCCGACCCTGACCCGGCACGTCGCCGAGCGCCGCTGCATGCTCTACGAGGGCACCTCGATCGCCGCCGGGGACTGCACCGCCCTGGTCGTCGCGCTCGGCGACGCCACCGAGAGCGGGCGGGCCATGGCCGCCTCGCTGGCCTCGGGTCCCACCACCAGCGGTGTGGAGGCCCGCCTCAAGCAGATCACCGAGGCGACCACGCCGATGGCGCTCGGTGCGGCCCTCGGCGTCGTCACCTCGGGCCTGCTGCGCGGCGGACCGCTGCGCCGCGCGCTGTCCGAGGGTGTCAACCTGGCCGTCGCGTCCGTCCCGGAGGGGCTCCCGCTGCTGGTCAGCGCCGCGCAGGTGGCCGCGATCCGGCGGCTCGCCGACCGGGGGATCTTCGTCCGCGACCCGCGCACCATCGAGACGCTCGGCCGGGTCGACGTGCTGTGCTTCGACAAGACCGGCACCCTGACCGAGGGCCGCATCACGCTCGCCGGCATCGCCGACCACCGCCACGAGGGGGACGCCGGCCGGCCGGACGAGGCGCTCCGCGGCGTCCTGGCCGCCGCGCTGCGCGCCACACCGCTGCCCGCCAACGGGCGGCACAGCCACGTCACCGACGCCGCCGTGGACGAGGGCGCCGCGAAGGCGGGCGTGGACCGCGACTTCGGCGGGGCGTGGAAGCAGATCCACAGCATGCCGTTCGAGCCGTCGCGGGCGTTCCACGCGACCCTCGGCTCGTTCGGCGGGGAACCGACGGTGTTCGTCAAGGGCGCCCCGGAGGTCGTGCTCCCGCTCTGCTCCCGCACGCCGGACGGCGAACTGGACCGCGAGACCCGGCGGCGCATGCGCATGCGCGTCGAGCGGCTCGCGTCCAGCGGCCACCGCGTCCTCGCCGTCGCCGAGCGCCGCATGCCGGACGGCGCCGAGACGGTCGGCGAGGACGAGGTGACGGGCATGACCTTCCTCGGGCTGCTCGGACTCGCCGACACCGTCCGCGCCACCGCCGCGCCCGCGGTCGCCGAGCTGCGCGCCGCCGGCGTCCAGATCATCATGCTCACCGGCGACCACCCGGCGACCGCCGCGGCGATCGCCGCCCAGGTCGCCGGCGACAGCGTCGAGCACCGCGTCATCACCGCGGACGAGATCGACCGGCTCGACGACGACGCCCTGTCGGAGGCCCTGATCGGCGTGGACGTCGTGGCCCGGTGCACTCCCGTCCACAAGGTCCGCGTCGTGCGCGCCCTGCGCGGGCGGGGCCGCATCGTCGCGATGACGGGCGACGGGGCCAACGACGCGGCCGGCATCCGCCTCGCCGACGTGGGCATCGCGCTCGGCCGGCGCGGCACGGCCGCGGCGCAGGCGTCCGCGGACCTCATCGTCGCCGACGACCGGCTGGAGACCATCGTCTCCGCGCTCGTGGAGGGGCGCGCCATGTGGGCGTCGGTCCGCGAGGCCCTCGCCATCCTGGTCGGCGGCAACCTCGGCGAGATCGCCTTCACGCTGCTCGGCTCGCTGCTGACCGGCCGCGCCCCGCTGTCGGCCCGCCAGATGCTGCTGATGAACCTGCTCACGGACCTGGCCCCCGCCCTGGCCGTCGCCGTCCGCGTCCCGACCGAGGAGACCAGCACGGTGCTGCTGTCGGAAGGCCCGGAGACCTCGCTCGGCTCCGCCCTGACCCACGACATCGCGCACCGCGCGGCGGTGACCACGCTCGGCGCGCTGACCGGCTGGCTGGCGGGCCGCTTCACCGGCCCGGCCGTCCGCGCCCGCACCATCGGCCTGGTCGCCCTCATCGGCACCCAGCTCGCCCAGACGCTCAAGGCGGGCCACAACGACCGCGCCGTCCTCCTCAGCGCGCTCGGCTCGGCGGCGCTCCTGGCGGTCATCGTCCAGACGCCGGGCGTCAGCGGCTTCTTCGGCTGCATCCCCCTGGATCCGATCGCCTGGGCCACGGCCGCGGGGGCCATCGCCGCCGCGATGACGGTCAGCCGCTTCCTCCCGGCCGCCGACCGGCGCTCCGCTCCTTGACGTCCGGGGCGGCCGGGGTCCCGGGGATCCCTCGGCGGGCCGGATCACCGGTAGCGTCGGGGCATGCGGCTTCATGTGGGGTGCGCGATGTGGGCCCACGCGCGGTGGCAGGGGCGGTTCGTCCCGCCGTCGCTGCCTCCGGGCGAGCGGCTGCGTGCCTATGCGAGCTGGTGCAACGCGGTGGAGGGCAACACCACCTTCTACGCGACGCCCGAGCGCGGCACCGTGGAGTCGTGGGCGGAGCAGACCGGTCCCGACTTCCGGTTCGTGCTCAAGCTACCGAAGACGATCACGCACGAGCGGCGGCTCGCCGGGGGCGGTGAGGAGCTGCGGGCGTTCCTGCACGCGATCGAGCCGCTCGGGTCGCGGGCGCACGCGCTGTGGATCCAGCTCCCCGGCTCGTTCGGCCCCGGTGACCTCGGGACGCTGGCGGCGTTCCTGCGCGGGCTGCCCGCGGCGCACGCCTACGCCGTCGAGGTGCGCCACCGCGCGTTCTTCGAGGACGCGGGGTCCGCGCGCGACCTCGAACGGGTGCTGACCCGGGCCGGCGCCGAATGGGTCCCGTTCGACACGACCGCGTTCTTCCGGAGCCGTCCGACCAGCGACGCCGAGCGGGACGCCTGGACGAAGAAGCCGCGGGTACCGCGCCGGGCGGCGGCGCTCACCGACCGTCCCATCGTCCGCTACCTCGGCCGGGACGACACCGAGAGCACCGTCGAGGGCTGGCGGTTCTGGGTCGGCCGGGTCGCCGGATGGCTGGCCGAGGGGCGCTCCCCCACCGTGTTCGTCCACACGCCCGACAACGCCGACGCGCTCGCACTCGCCCGCCGCTTCCACGACGAGGTGCGGGCCCGCGTGCCCGGGCTGGAGCCGCTGCCCGAGCCCGTCCCGGCGGAGCCTCCGACGCTGTTCTGACCGGTCAGCCCGGCTCCAGCATCGCCCGGGTCGCCTCCTCGACGATGTCGCGCATGGCGCGCTCGGCGGCCTCGGCGTCCCCGGCCTGCACCGCCTGCGCCACCTCGGCATGCCAGCGGATCGCGGCCGGCTCGGGGTGCGCGGGCATCAGGTCGTGGTGGGTGCGGCCCGCCAGGACGGCGGCGACCACGCCGCTCAGCGCGCCCATCATCTCGTTGCCGGACGCCTCCAGGAGCGTCCGGTGGAAGCGGATGTCGGCGTCCAGGTAGGCCTCCAGATCGCCGGACCTGCCGTGCACCGCCATCTCCATGACCGCGCCGGTCAGCGCGCCGCACTGCGCGGGCGTCGCGCGGCGGGCGGCCAGCGCGGCGGCCACCGGCTCCAGGCCGCGGCGCAGCTCGCCGAGGGAGCGCAGCTGCTCGTCCCGGCCGTCGCCGTCGAGCCGCCAGCCGATGATCTGCGGGTCGAAGAGGTTCCAGGCCGAGCGCGGGGCGACCGTGACGCCGACCCGGCGGCGGCTCGTGACCATGCCCATCGACTCCAGGACGCGGATCGCCTCCCGGACCACCGACCGGGACACCGCGAACCGCGCCTCCAGCTGCTCGATCCGCAGCACCTCGCCCGCGGGCAGGGCGCCGGACGTGATCAGCATGCCGAGCCGGTCAAGGACGCTGCCGTGCAGGCCCGCCGGCGGGGTCTCCACCATGCGCCAATCATCACATGAAACAGGGTCAGATGCCGACAAAGATACGATTTTACGGCTCTATCCCTTGTTAACAGCAGGTTATAGCCGCGACACTCGGGCGACCATCATCGTTCGCTCCGGCTCCCAGGAGGATGACCCATGCACCCGATCGTGCTGGCCGCGGCGCCGGCGGCGTCGAGCGGGAGGCTCGTGCCGGCCGCGCTCGCCGGCATCGCGCTGATCGTCGTACTGATCACCTACTTCAAGGTGCACCCGTTCCTGAGCCTCACGCTCGGCTCGCTGCTGGTCGGCCTCGTCGCGGGGCTGCCGGTCGCCGACACCATCGACGCCTTCGTCAAGGGGTTCGGCGACACCGCCGCCGGGGTCGGCGCGCTGATCGCGTTCGGCGCCATGTTCGGCAAGCTGCTGGCGGACTCCGGCGGCGCGGACCAGATCGTCGACACGATCATCGGGCGCACCGGGCGCCGGTTCCTGCCGTGGGCGATGGCGCTCGTCGGCGCGCTCATCGGGCTGCCGATGTTCTTCGAGATCGGGCTGGTCCTGCTGGTGCCGGTCATCGTGCTGGTCGCGCGCCGCGCCCAGATGTCGATCGTGGCGGTCGGGATCCCGGCGCTGGCGGGCCTGTCGGCGATGCACGGGCTCGTCCCGCCGCACCCCGGGCCGCTCGTCGCGATCGACGCCCTCAAGGCCGACCTCGGCCTCACCCTCGGCCTCGGCATCCTCGTCGCGCTGCCGACCATCGCGCTGTCCGGCCCGGTCTTCGCCCGGTACGCGGCCCGCTGGGTCGACGTCCCCGCGCCGGAGCTGTACGTCACCGGCGCGGACGAGCGCGAGGCCGCGGACGAACGCGGCGCCGACGACGAAGCCGTCATGAAGGTCAAGCCGCGGCGGCGCCCGTCCTTCCCGGTCACCCTGCTCACCGTGCTGCTCCCGGTCGTGCTGATGCTGGGCAAGGCCATCGCCGACATCACCCTGGACGAGGGCGGCCAGGTGCGCACCGTCCTGGACAACCTCGGCACCCCGCTGGTCGCCCTCCTCATCGCGGTCGTCGTCGCCATGTTCACCTTCGGGCGCGGCTCGGGCATGGACCGGGACGCGATCGCCTCCTCGCTGGCCGGGTCGCTGCCGCCCATCGCCGGCCCGCTGCTGATCGTGGCCGCGGGCGGCGGCTTCAAGCAGACGCTCGTCGACACCGGGATCGGCGAGCTGGTCGCCGACTGGGTCAAGGACAGCGGCATGTCGGTGCTGTTCCTGGCGTGGCTGGTCGCCGTCCTCATCCGGCTCGCCACCGGGTCGGCGACCGTCGCCACCGTCACCGCGGCCGGGATCCTCGCGCCGCTGGTCACCACGCTCGACAGCGGCGAGACCTCGCTGCTCGTCCTCGCGATCGGGGCCGGCTCGCTGTTCTTCTCCCACGTCAACGACGCGGGGTTCTGGCTGGTCAAGGAGTACTTCGGGCTGTCGGTGGGGCAGAACATCAGGACATGGTCGATCATGGAGACCCTCATCTCCGTGAGCGGCCTCGTGTTCGTCCTCCTGTTGAACCTGGTGGTGTAGCCATGACCTATCCCGACGCCCGCTACTTCGGCGACGGCGGCGAGAGCAGTGGAGCGTTCCGTCCCGCCGGGGCCGCGCCCGACCTGCTCATGGGCGCGGCCGACGACGACGGCGTCCACCGCGGGACGCGAGTGCACTACCTCGGCACGGGCGGCTCGACGAACGGCGCGTTCGGCCTCTACCGGTGGGAGATGGGGCCGAAGCCCTCCGGCCCGAGCCCGCACTTCCACCGGACCATCACCGAGTCGTTCTACATCCTTTCGGGGACGATCCGGCTGTACGACGGGACGGGCTGGAAGGACACCTCGGCCGGCGACTTCCTGTTCGTCCCCGAGGGCGGCGTGCACGCGTTCCGCAACGAGTCGGGCGAGCCGGCGGCGATGCTGATTCTCTTCACGCCGGGCGCTCCCCGCGAGGCCTACTTCGAGGAGCTCGCGGAGATCGCCGCGACCGGCCGGCAGCTGAGCGACGAGGAGTGGACGGACCTGTACCGGCGCCACGACCAGTACATGGTGTGACGCCCTGGCCGGGTGGCCGGGGCGGCCGCGCGCCGCCCCGGCCACCGGCTACCCGCCGATGAACCCCTTGGACTTCAGCCAGCTCTCGGCGACCTCCTCCGGCTGCTCGCCCTTGATGTCGACCTCGCCGTTGAGCTCCTGGAGCACCGAGTCGGTGAGCGCCGCGGCGATCGGGTTCACGATCTTGCCGATGGCGGGCGCGTCCTTGTAGACGGACTCCCGGACGGTGAGGGCCGGGTTGTAGACGGGGAAGAACTTCTTGTCGTCCGGCACCGGGGTCAGGCCGAGCGCCTTGATGCGCCCGTCGGTGGTGGCGACCTCCCCGAAGGCGCACGGCTTGCCCTTGCCGACGGCGTCGTAGATGGCGCCCTCGGCCAGGGTCGCCACGGCCGACTTAGGCAGGGTGAACCCGTAGGCCTTCTGCAGGCCTGGCCAGCCGTCGCTGCGTCCCGCGAACTCGCTCGCCACACACGTGGACGCCTTCGACGGGTCGCTCTTCGCCAGCCGCGCGTAACCCGACAGGTCCGCTATCCCGAGCTGCCGCATGCTCGTCGTCTTCACCGCGATGGCGTAGGTGTTGTTGGCGGGCGCGGCGGCCAGCCACCTCACCTCGTTCTTCGCGAGGTCCTGCTCGGCGACGGCCGCGTACTGCCTGGCCGGGTCGCCGATCGGCTCGGTCTGCTTGAGGTAGTTGATCCAGGCGGTTCCCGTGTACTCCCAGTACGTGTCGATGCTGCCGGACGTCAGCGCGGCCCGGGTCGTGTTGCTGCCCTGGAGCCCGCACTTCTCCTTGACGGTCGCGCCCGCCGAGCGCAGCGCGAGCGCGGTCACCTGGCAGAGGACGAGCTGCTCGGTGAACTCCTTGGACCCGACGGTCAGGGTGACGCCCTTCAGCGAGGCGCCCTTGGCCAGGCTCCCGGCCTTGGCGTCGGTTCCGGTCGAGCTGAAGCATCCGGCGGTCAGGGCGACGGCGGCGAGGGACGCGGCGGCGGGGAGCATGCGCATGGTGACTCTCCTCAGGGGTTCAGAGGCCGCGGGGGCGCAGGACGAACTCGACGATGCCGACCAGCCAGTCCGCGGCCATCGCGAGCACGGCGGTCAGGACGCTTCCGGTGAGCAGGATCGGGGTCCGGTTGAGGGAGATGCCGGTGTTGATGAGGTCGCCGAGCCCGCCCGCGTTGGTGAACGCGGCCAGCGTCGCGCTGCCCACGTTGAGGATCACCGCGACCCGGACGCTGGCGAGGATCACCGGGACGGCGAGCGGCAGCTCGACGCGGAACAGGACCGCCGCCCTGGACAGGCCGATGCCGCGCCCCGCCTCGACGAGCGACCGGTCGACGCCCCGCAGGCCGACCATCGTGTTGCGCAGCACCGGCAGGGCCGACACGAGGATGAGCGCGATCACCGCCTTCTGGAAGCCGATGCCCACCGTCACGGCGAGCAGGACGAGGACCCCGATGGACGGGACGGCCTGGCCCACGTTGGCGAGCGCGAGGAACGGCGCCGCCAGCCGGTCCAGCCGCGGCCGGGTCAGCAGCACGCCGAGCGGGATCGCGATCGCCAGGACGAGTGCCGTCGACACCGCGACCAGCGCGATGTGCCGGAGGAACTGGTGGGTGGTCTCGGACCGGTCGAGGGAGCGGCGCTCGATCGCGTCGAGGTCGAGGCCGCGCACGTACAGGTAGAGCGCCGCCGACACCGCGGCGAGGAAGACGGGGGTGACGAGGAGCCCGGCGAGGGAGCGTCCGCCGGCCGCGTCGCCGGGCCTCGTCCGCTCCGGCACCGCCGTGACGGTCATCGCCGCCGCTCCGGGGCCTGCCGGACGATGGCCGACCACGAGACGGCGCCGGCGGGGCGGCCGTCCTCGTCCAGGACGGTCGCGGTCTCGGCCCCGGCGCGGAGCATCGCGTCGAGGGCCTCGTACAGGGACTGGTCCGCGCGGACGGTCGCGCCCGCGGCGCCTTCGGCGGCGGGCCGCAGCTCGATCGAGCCGACCTCGACGAGCCGCAGCCGCCGCATCGCGGCGCCCGCCCCGACGAACTCCCTGACGAACCCGTCGGCCGGCTCCGCGAGGATCGCCTCGGGCGTGTCGTACTGCACCAGCTTCGCCCCCTGTCCGAGGATCGCGATCCGGTCCCCGAGCTTGAGCGCCTCGGTGAGGTCGTGGGTGACCAGCACGATCGTCTTGCCGATCCGGGCCTGGAGCTCCAGGAACGCGTCCTGCAGGCGCTCCCGCGTGATCGGGTCGAGGGCGCCGAACGGCTCGTCCATCAGCATCGCGGGCGGGTCGGCGGCGAGGGCGCGTGCGACCCCCACGCGCTGCTGCTGCCCGCCGGACAGCTCCTTCGGATACCGGCCGCGGTAGGTGCCCGGGTCGAGGCCGACCATGTCGAGCAGCTCGTCGACGCGGGAGCGGACGCGCCCCTTGTCCCAGCCGAGCGTGCGCGGGATGAGCCCGACGTTCGCGGCGATCGTCATGTGCGGGAACAGCCCCACCTGCTGGATCACGTAGCCGATGCGGCGGCGCAGCCGGTCGGGGTCGGCCCGGGTGACGTCCTCCCCGTCGAGCAGGATGCGTCCCGCGGTCGGCTCGATCAACCGGTTGATCAGGCGCAGCGTGGTCGTCTTGCCGCAGCCGGACGGGCCCAGCAGCACGACGATCTCCCCGTCCCGGACGCTGAGCGTGAGGTCGTCGACGGCCGGGGCGTCCTGCCCCGGATACCGCTTGGTGACGCCCTCCAGCCGGATCATCTCCCGTCCGGGCGGGGCGGCCTGCGCGGTCTCGGTCGCGGCGGGTTCGGTCATCGCAGCCCCCTGGGGGTGGTGAGCCGGGACAGCAGGAGGAACAGCGCGTCCAGGACGAGCGCCAGGACGGCGACGCCGAGCGTGCCGGCGAGGGTGTCGTTCAGCGCGTTGGCGCCGCCGATGCGGGCCAGCCCGCCGAAGATCAGCTCGCCGAGCCCCGGCCCGGCCACGGCGGCGGCGATCGCCGCGATCGCCACGGTCATGATCGTGGCGACCCGGACGCCGGTGAGCACGACCGGCCAGGCCAGCGGCAGCCTGACCCGCAGCATCCGGCTCAGCGGCCCCATCCCCATCCCCCGTGCCGCCTCCTCGACGGCGCTCGGCACGCCGTCCAGGCCGGTGATCGTGTTGCGCAGGATCGGGAACACCGCGTACAGCGCCAGCGCGGTGACGGTGGGCGCCAGGCCCAGCCCGAACACCGGGATGAGCAGCCCGAACAGCGCGAGCGACGGAACGGTGAGCATGGTGCCGGTGACGCCGAGGGCCAGTCCCCGCGCCCGCGGCCGCCCCTCGACCGCGATACCGAGCCCGATCCCGACCACCGCCGCGATCCCGACGGCGATCAGGACGACCTCGGCGTGCTCGCCCGCCATCCGGGCGATCGTGGCCCAGCGTTCGGCGAGGTACTCGGAGAAGCTCATCGCCGCCTCCCCTCACCGCGGGGGTCGGCGGGAGCCCGGACAAGGACGGTGGGGTCGGCGTCTCCCATACCTCAGAGGCTGCCTACGGATGATCAGTCTGGCAATAACAGATCGGTGAGAACGAACACGCACCCCCGCCCCCAGCGCCGCCAGACCCGTGCCCCCCACCTCCGCCGCGCCGAAGCGACCGCGGATCGACCACCGAGGAAGTCCTCCGGAAAGGCGGCTGGGCAAAGGGCGCGGACCGGCCGACACTGGTGGGACCGCGCCGAAAGGAGCCCCGAGGTGCCGTACGCCTACGATCCGGAACTCCTCCCGTGGATCGAGACGGTCCCGGATCTGTCGATCGCCGACATCGAGCAGACGCGCCGGGACGAAGCGAAGATGTTCGGCGGGATGCCGGAATACGTCCCTCCCGCACCGGTCGAGACCCGCGACGTCACCATCCCCGGACCACCGGGCGCCCCGGACGTCCCGCTCCGCGTCTACGCTCCGGCGAACCGGGAGGGCGTCCTTCCCGGCCTCGTCTACCTCCATCCGGGCGGATTCGTCCTCGGCAGCATCGACATGTCCGAGGACGACGCGACTCGCATCGCCGCAGAGGTCGGCGCCGTGGTGGTCTCCGTCGAGTACCGGCTCGCTCCCGAAAACCCCTTCCCGGCCGGCCTCGAGGACTGCTACGCCGCCCTTACCTGGACGGCGGCGCACGCCACCGATCTCGGCATCGCCCCTGACCGGCTGGCGGTGGGCGGCGAAAGCGCGGGCGGCGGCCTCTCCGCGGCCGTCGCCCTGCTAGCCCGGGACCGGGGCGGTCCCCCGCTGTGCTTCCAACTCCTCAGCGTCCCTGAACTGGACGACCGCCTAGACACGCCTTCCATGCGCACCTTCACCGACACGCCGATCTGGCACCGCCCCAACGCCGAACTGAGCTGGGACTACTACCTGGGCAAGGGTGTCCGCGGCACCGAAGCCGTCTCCCCGTACGCGGCACCCGCCCGAGCCGCCGACCTGTCCGGTCTACCGCCCGCCTTCATCACGGCCTGCGAGTTCGACCCGCTACGCGACGAGGCCCTGACCTACGCCCAACGCCTGATCCAGGCAGGCGTCCCAACGGAGGTGCACCACTACCCCGGCACCTTCCACGGCTCCACGATGATCACAGCCGCCAGCATCACAAACCGCATGCTCGCCGACCGCAGCAACGCCCTCCGCCGCGCCCTACACCCCACCCCCTGACCAGCCCAAGACGACCACGCGAACGAGCCAACCCACAGCACCACACCGCCGGGCCCGCGAAGACCGCTCGCACGCACCTCCACCCCACCGACCACCCACCGGCAACGCGGCCCCGCTCGCAGGCACATGAAACCGACCGCCGCACCCCGGCATTGGCCCGCCAGCCAAGCCGTACTTCCGCACAGCGGAAGGAACCAACACCCCCGTTACGCCCACCCACAAGGATCGAAGCGTCGGACGCGCCCCAACTCACGCCCCCGACTGGACGCGGCCCCATGCTTCCCAGGGCCGCGTCCAACCCCACCGCCAGCAGTCACGGCAGTCCATCCGGGCACGGTGGCGCCGACGCCGCCGACCGCCGGCACCGGTCCCAGCACCAGCGCTCTTGCCAGTGCCCGGCTCATGCTGATCCTTCCGGGCCGCGTCCTGACCTGCGCCATGCACGCCTTCGCCTGCTTCCGGGACGAGTGGGCGGCCCTGCTCTCGCATCGGCGCGTGTCGGTGGGGGCGGCTAGCCTCTGGCCATGGCAGCGCGCTTCTCCCACCTGGTCATCGATTCTCGTGAACCGTCCGCCCTCGCCGAGTTCTGGGCGGCCGTCCTCGAGCAACCGGTCCTCTACCGGTCGGACGACGAGGTCATCGTAGGGGCGGACCCGCACACCTACCCCGGGCTGTGCTTCATCCGCGACGACGGCACGAAGACCTCGAAGAACCGGCTGCACATCGACCTCGACCCGGACGACCAGGACGCCGAAGTGCAGCGCATCCTCGCTCTGGGCGCCCGCCGAGTCGACATCGGCCAGTCCGCCGACGTGTCGTGGGTCGTGCTCGCCGACCCCGAAGACAACGAGTTCTGCGTGTTGCGGCCTCACACCTCTCTCGTTGAGTAGCTCCTCCGTGAACGGGCCGACTTCAGGAGGGAATGGCAGAAATGAGTGACTTCGACGCGTTGGTCCAGGTGCGGGAGATCTGCATGTCGCTGCCGGAGGTGGTGGAGAAACCCTTCGGCGGGCACACGGCGCCCTCCTTCCGCATTCGCGACAAGTTGTTCGTGATGACCTCCGAGGACGGCCTGTCCCTGACGTTCAAGGCCGGACCCGGCGTGCAGGAAGCCCTCGTGTCGGAGGCCCCGGAACGCTTCTTCGTCCCGAAGTACGTGGGCGCCAAAGGCTGGGTCGGCGCACGACTCGACATCGACCACGACTGGGACGAGATGACCGAGCTGATCGAGGACAGCTACCGGCTCATCGCACCGAAACGCCTGGTCAAACTCCTCGACAGCGAGCAGCCCTCCTCTCCCTGACCCATCGCCGCCGACGTCCGGTGCCAACGAATCCGGTCCTCGCACACAACGCTCGACCCATGCGCACGGCGGGCGCGCCGCCACACACACGACAGACTCAATGACCTGCGCGCGGCGCGCTCGATGGCAGACATACGCACGGCGCGCTAGACGGCAGACGTGCGCGCGGCGTGCTCTATGGCATACGCATGTCGCGCCGACCCGTCCGCGTGGCTTGCCGGGTGCCATACACGCGTCTGCGCCCGGCCCATCCGCGCGGCTGCGGCGCCCACACCGGCGGCGTGCCAGACGTCATGCACGTCTCTCCACACAGCCAAAGCACGCGGCAGACTCGATCGCATACGAGCGGCCTACCGGGTGCCGTGCGCGCGTACGCACTCAGGCGCAACGCGCGACATACACGTTTGCGCTCTGCCGATGCGCACGCGGTACGGGTGCCACGCGAGCGTTGCGCTCGGCCCGTCCGTGCGGCGTGCCGGGTGCCGTGCGCACGGGTTGCTCCGTCCGTGCGGACGGCGCTCGATCGCATACGGCGGCGTACGGGGTGGCATGCGCGGGGGGCGCTCGGTCCGTCCGTGCGGCGGGCCGAGCGCCACGCGTGAGAGGCACTCGGCCCGTGCGCGCGGTGGGGGCGATCGCATACGAGCGGCGCGCCAGGTGCCTTGCGCGCGGGACGGTTGGTCCGTGCGCGCGGCGGGCCGGGTGCCGCGTGTGAGTGGCGCTCGGCCCGTGCGCGTGGTGGGGGCGCTCGCATACGAGCGGCGTGCCAGGTGCCTTGCGCGCGGGACGGTCGGTCCGTGCGTGCAGCGGGCCGGGTGCCGCGTGTGAGTGGCGCTCGGTCCGTGCGCGTGGTGGGGGCGATCGCATACGAGCGGCGTACCGCGTGGCATGCGCGGGGGCGCCCGGGCCATCCGTGCGGCGGGCCGGGTCGGCCTGGGCGGCTGGCGGGAGGCCGGGGCATGCGAGCGGGGTGGCGGAGGACGGCGTTTGGCGCCCTAGCGGTGCGGGGGTGCTGGTGTTGGGGGTTCGGTGTTGTCGTCCTCGTGGGTTAGTGGGGGCGGCGGTTTAGGTGGGTTAGGCGGGTGGCTATGCGGTCCATCGTGGTGTTGTCGGGGTTCCAGCCGCGTTGTTGTAGTGCTGTCAGGAGGGCGGCCAGGTAGGGGGTGGGGCGGGTTAGGAAGTTCTTGGTGACGGGGATGATTTCCCAGCCCATTTCCTTGGCTAGCCAGTCTCGGCGGCGTGTGTCGTGGGCTCTGGCCACTCGGCCGGCGTGGTGGCGTTCACCGTCGTATTCGAGGCCCACGCGGAAGTCGCGGTAGCCGAGGTCGACGTAGAGCGGATGGCCCCGTGGGCCCTGGACGGGGATCTGGGTCTCCGGGCGGGGGAAGCCGGCGTCCACGACGGCTACGCGGATCCAGCTCTCGCCGGGGGAGGCCGCGCCGCGGTCGCCGAGCCGGAGGATCTGGCGAAGCCGTTTGTTGCCTCGGTATCCCGGGAGCGTGCGGGCCATTGCGGCGAGTTCCCCGACGTCCACGTCCCGGCGCAGGAACTGGTCGAGAGCTGCGACCGCCTCGCAGCGGGGGAGCCAGCGGGCGCAGTCCAGGGCGGTGCGGGCCAGGCATGTGAGGCGTACATCGGATTCCTCCACCACGTGGTCGGGTGGTATTTCGGCGTTGTCGGCGGTGACCGGAAATGAGTCGGACGTTCCGGGAGTGAGGAACTCGACGTCCCAGTCGATCTCGCTCACTCCCGGGGGTAATACGTCCAGGCCCCACAACCATGCGGCCGTGCGCCGCGCGATGACGACCTCGCGGGGAAGGAGGCCGCTCAGAGCCGCGGCGCGTGCGGCGAGACCGGCGCCCTTGACGGGGAGGAGATAGGCGTCCGGGCCGATGGGAATGATCGAATCGGCGGCCGTTCGCTTCCAGGTGAGGGTGAATCCGTCCATGGCCCGATGATGCCGGGCCTGGGGTTTGCTTGAATGCCGGCCCAAGAATGTGGATAACTTTGAATTTCCCCAGGTCGAAGCTTTAGTCGCGGAGCGCGCCGCTAGGCGGTGGCTCCTCGGGAACCCGCGCTGCGGAGACGGCGCTCGTCGCCCACAGGGCCAGGCGGTTGATCAAGTCGGGGGTGGCCGCCACCTCGGCGTGGCCGAAACCCGGTTCGATCCACAGTTCTTTCGGGTCGGACGCCGCCCGGTAGAGCTGGTGGCCGTGCTCGACGGGGAAGAAGGAGTCCGCGGCCCCGTGGACGACCAGCAGCGGCACCGGCGCGATCCGCCCGGCGACCTCGTGAGGCGCCTCTGGGATCGGATCCCACCCATTGGGGGCGATCCGGGTGCCGCGCGCCAGCCGGACGGCCATCCGGCCCGCGCGCCGTTCGATCACCCAGTGGACGCGCCGCATCGGCGCCGTCCCGCGGTAGTACCAGCGGGCCGGGGCGCTGACGGAGACCACCGCGTCGACCCCGCCGTGCAGCGCCGCGTGCCGGACGACGACGGCGCCGCCCATGGAGAACCCCGTCAGGACGATCCGTCCGTATCCCCGGCGGCGCGCCGCGGCGACCGCCGCGTCGACGTCCAGGACCTCGCGGTCACCGACCGTGGAATGCCCGCCGGACCGCCCGTGGCCGCGGAAGTCGATCCCGATGACGCCGCCGTGCCGTCCGAGGGCGGCGGCGATCCGGCGGAGCGCGGGCTGGCGCCACGAGCAGGTGAAGCCGTGCGCCAGGACGAAGCAGACGTCGCCTTCGTGCCGCGTGTGCCCGGCGTCGATGCGGACGCCGTCGGCGGCGTAGAGGGTCAGCGGTTCGGGTGTCGCCACACCTCAATGATCCCGCATCGGCCGCGGTGAGGGCCGGGACGGCTTCTCCTCGGTCCCATAACGGCCTTCCCGCGACACGGCCAAAACCGCATTCCCAAACCACGGTTCTGGTCACGCCGAGCACAAAGACTCCCAAGCAGAACTGGTGCGTTAATCGACCCCCGGGAATCCCGCACCTCAATGGCCCACAGCCGGCACCACGGTTGTCCATGGGGAAATGATGATTTGGGGGTGTCACCTCCGGGGTGGGCTGAAAGGGCAGGCCGCTGGGTAGATATCCGAACGTGTCTGGTGGGCTGGTTGGTCGGCGGGCTCAGGCGTCGGATTGGCTGCTATGGACAGCGAAGACCGCGCGCTTCGGGTGAGAGCACGCCGTACGCGGCGAGCCGGTGAGCGCGGGGGCATCCCGCTCCCGGACGATCCGGAATCCCCGGGAACAGCTCCGGAGCACCTGCGCGAGGCCGAGGAGTACGCTCGGCAGGCGATGATCTCCTCGGCACGGGCCCACGACCGCGCCGCGGTGCTCCTGGAGGGAATGGCGACCGCCCATCCCGAAGAGGCGGAACTGCATCTCAAGTCGGCCGCGCGCCATCGTCGATGGGCCGACAACGACAGGAGCCTGGCCCAACAGTACGCGCCGCGAAGCAGCGAACCCGACCGCCTCTGAACCCGCCTCCCCGCACGCGGCGGGACGCGGAAGCGTCGGCCGCCGGCGCATGACTCCGTCATGCGGAAGGCCTGCCCTCTGAGCCGGCGGGAAGCGGACGCGGAGGTGCGGTCAAAAGCCGGGTGACCGATACCGACGCTGCGAAAGGTCCGCGATGACGAGGATGAAACCGCGGTGACCGCCGAGGTGCACCAGCACAGCGACAAGGCGATCATCGAGAGGTCCCGGCGGGATCCGGAGGCGTTCGCCGGGCTGTACGACCGGCACGCCCCGGCGATCCACCGGTACCTCGCCCGGCGGCTCGGGCGCGATCTGGCCGACGACCTGATGGCCGAGACGTTCCTGCAGGCGTTCCGGCAGCGCGACCGCTACGACCCGGAGCGCCTGAACGCGCTGCCCTGGCTGTACGGGATCGCCACCAACCTGATCAACCAGCACCGCCGCCGCGAGATGCGGTTCTGGCGGGCTGTGGCCCGCACCGGAGCCGGCCCCGCCGCGGGCTCGGCCGACGAGGGGGTGGCGGACCGGGTGGCCGCCCAGGGCACCCGGCCGCGACTGGCCGACGCGCTGCGCCGCCTGAACCGCGGGCAGCGGGACGTGCTGCTGCTGACCGCGTCCGGAGACCTGTCCCCGGCCGAGATCGGCACGGCCCTCGGCATCGCCACCGGCACCGTCCATTCCCGGCTCAGCCGCGCCCGCACCAGGATGCGCGAGGCGCTCGGCGGGATCGACCCCCTTGACATGGGAGAGGAGCAGTTCCATGGGTGAACTCCACCGCATGTACGACGAGGTGGCCCCGCCGAGCCCGGAGGTCCTGGCCGAGGGCCGGGCCCGGCTGGTCGCCCTCACCGGGGACGACCGGCGCCGCAGCCCGCGGCCCCGGCGGTCCAGGGGCCTGCCGGCGGTCGCTCTGGCCGGCGCGGTGGCGGCCGCCGGGGCCGTGGTGGTCGCGGCGCAGGGCTCGGACGACGGCCCCCGCGAGATCCGGCCGGTCAGCGCCCACGAGGTGCTGACCCGGGCGGCCGCCACCGCCCGCCTGGAGCCCGAGCTGCACCCCCGTCCCGGCCAGTACCTCTACGTCCGGTCCGTCGTCGCCTGGGGGCCGGGGAAGGTCGCTCCGGGCAAGTCCGCGGGCAAGGAGACGCGGGAGCGCTGGGTGTCGGTCGACGGCTCCAAGCCGGGGCTGCTGCGCGAACCCTGCCGCAGGCCGGGAGCCAATGTCTGCGACTCCCCTATCCCCGTCCAGGACGAGAGCGCGCCCGTTCCCCGTCCGGGCAGTCATCTGTGGCTGGTGCGTGAGCTGCCGGGGCTGATCGAGCATTGGAAGCCCCAGGTCAAGGCGCACACGCCCGCCCCCTCCGCCACCCCGGGCCGCGGCAGGCCGTTCGGGGAGTGGGACTGGTACGGGGTCGGCGAGCTCGTCGGCGACTACCTGCCCCCGAGACTGCGCGCCGAGGTCTTCGAGTTCCTCAGCGACGTCCCGCGGGTCAGGGTGGACGAGCACGCGACCGACGCCCTCGGCCGTCCCGCCGTCGCCCTGTCCCAGGACTCCGGCGGCGGCCGGCTGGAGCTGATGTTCGACCGCTCCACCTACCGCTTCCTCGGCAGCCGCTACCTCGATCTGAAGCCCCGCCCCGTCGGCGGCGACCGGACCTCCGAGCCGGAGAGCGGCGCCGGAGAGGTGAAGACCACCGTCCTCCAGGTCAAGGTCGCCGACCGCCTCCCCGCCGGATCCTGACCGCGGACGACGGGCCCGGCATCAGCCCGATGCCGGGCCCGTCGGCGTCGCCCGGTGCGCCCGGCCCGACGAGCCCGGACACGCTCCGGCTTCTCCGCTCGGGCGGTGGGGAACTGTGTAAGGATCTGATCATCTCTAGAGGAGGTCCTTGTGCGGGTTGGGGTTCTGCTTAACGAGCGGGGCGGGGTCGAGGCGCTGGGCAAGCTGGCCGACGACGCGCGCCGCGCGGCGGACGACGGCTTCTCCTCCGCCTGGATGTCGCAGATCTTCGGGGTGGACGCGCTCACCGCGCTGGCCGTGGCGGGCAGCGGGGTGCCGGGGATCGAGCTTGGGACGGCGGTGGTCCCGACGTATCCGCGCCACCCGGCCGTGCTGGCGCAGCAGGCGAGGACGACCGCCCTCGCATTGCAGGGGCGGTTCACGCTCGGCATCGGGCTGTCCCACAAGATCGTCATCGAGGACATGTACGGGTACGACTACGGCCGGCCGCTCCGGCACATGGACGAGTACCTGTCAGTGCTGGCGCCGCTGCTGGCCGGGGAGAACGCCTCCTTCACGGGCGAGACGGTGCGCGGCCACATCGGGTTGAGCGTGCCCAACGAGGGGCGGGTGCCGCTGCTCCTGGCGGCGCTCGGCCCGAAGATGCTGAAGCTGGCGGCCGAGCGCGCGGACGGGACGGTGCTGTGGATGACCGGGCCCGTCACCGTCCGCGAGCACATCGTGCCGACCATCACGGCGGCGGCCGAGGCGGCCGGACGGGACGCGCCGCGCGTCGTGTGCGTCCTGCCCGTGTGCGTCACCGGCGAGGTGGAGCGCGCGCGGGAGCAGGCCGCGGAGACGTTCGAGGTGTACGGGGTCCTGCCGTCCTACCGGGCGATGATGGACCGGGAGGGCGTGGAAGGGCCGAAGGACCTCGCGATCGTCGGGGACGAGGACGCGGTCGCGGCGAAGCTGGAGGAGCTGGCGAAGGCGGGCGTCACGGACTTCGTCGCCGCCGAGTACATGCCGGGCGACCGGCGCACCCGGGACTTCCTCAAGTCGGTCGCGGGGAGATGAGCTCGTAGAGGTTGCCGCTGGCGTCGGAGAAGTAGACGCCGCGGCCGCCGAGCGGGTGGTCCTCGTCCACGCGGCCGTTGTCGGCGTGGGCGGGGCCGTCGCCGTAGGGGATCTCGCGGGCGTCGAGGCGTTCCACGATCGTGTCGAAGGTGACCGCGTCCACGTCGAAGGCCAGGTGGTGGCCCTGCGGGTAGGCGACGGTCAGGAAGTCGAGGGTGAGGCCCTCGTTCACGCGGATCGGGACGAAGTGCCGCGCGTGCGGGTGCGCGCCGGTGTACTCCAGGCCCATGACGGCGGCGAAGAAGCGGGCGGCCTCGTCGTTGTCGGCGGCCGTCACGATCGCGTGGTTCAGGGTGATCGTCACGCGGCGTCCCCTTCCTTGAGAGCGCCGTGCAGGAAGACGTCCAGGTACTCCTCGACGGACGGGCCCGGTGCGCCCGGGCCGGCGCCGCGGCCGCGGCTGAACACGAAGCCCATGAAGAGGCTCGCCACCTGCTCGACGGGCAGGCGCAGCCGGTCGCGTTCGGGCTCGAACAGCTCGGCGAGCGCCTCGCAGGTCTGAACCATGGAGGCGGCGCGGTCGGGGCCCGGCTCGCCTTCCCCGGGCGCGCGGCGCTCGCGCCGCCCGGTGGCGTGCAGGGTGCCGAGCACCAGGCCCATGCGGGCGAGGTAGGCGTCGATCGCGGCGGCGGCCTCGGCGAGCCGCGCGGGCAGCGGCTGGTCGAGCGGGATGGCGCCGATCTCCGCGAGGACGTGGTCGGTCCGCAGCGCTTCGGCGACGCAGGCGTCCAGCAACTCGTCCTTGTCGGCGAACACGCGGAAGATGGTCGCCTCGCCGATGCCGGCGGCGCGGGCGATCTGCGCGGTGGTGACGGCCGTGCCGTGCTCGGCGACGAGCGGCAGGGCGGTCCGGATGATCATTTCGCGGCGCTGCTCCGGGCTCATCCCGGGGGCGCGCCGCCTGGTCTTCTGCTCCATGCCCGCCACGGTACGGAGTGAGTACTCACTCCGTCAATACCGAAGTGAGTACTCACTCCGCACAACCCGACAGATCAGCATTCGGTGGCTGATACCGTTGCGATGCTGCGCGCCTGGAGCGAAGTCCGGTGGAAAATCCGGCGCTGTCCCGCAACTGTGGTGCCCCTCTCGAAGTGGCCGAGCCAGGTCGCCTCCTCGCGCGCCGACGATTGTCGACCTCGTGGAAGGGCGATCCGTCCTGAACGGGCCGCGGCTTCCCTCCAGCCAGGAGGCTCTTGTGAGACCCGTACGCACCTTGGGCGCGGTGATGGCCATCGGCGTCGTCACCTTCGCCGCCGCATGCGGCGGCGGCGACGGCAAGTCCGGCGGCACGCAGGACGGGGCGTCCGTCACCGTCCAGGCCGCCAACGGGGCGGTGTCCGTCCCGGCCAAGCCCAAGCGCATCGTGTCCCTCTCCCCCACGCACACCGAGACGCTCTTCGCCATCGGCGCCGGGTCGCAGGTGGTCGCCGTGGACGACTACTCCAACCACCCGGCCAACGCCCCGCGGACGAAGCTGTCGGGCTTCAAGCCCAACGCCGAGGCGATCATCGCGTACAAGCCGGACCTCGTCGTGCTGTCCGACGACCTGGACGGCATCGTCAAGGCGCTGGGGAAGGTGAAGGTCCCCGTCCTGCTGGAGCCGGCGGCCGCGAACCTGGACGAGGCGTACGACGAGATCAACGACCTCGGGCAGGCGACCGGCCACGCGGCCGAGGCGAAGAAGGTCACCGACGGCATGCGCGCCGACATCCAGAAGACGGTCGCCGCGTCGGCCAAGGCCAAGGGCCTCACCTACTACCACGAGCTGGACAACCAGCTTCACTCGGTGACGTCCAAGACGTTCGTCGGCCAGGTGTACGGGCTGTTCGGCCTGCAGAACATCGCCGACAGGGCGGACAAGGCGTCCGGCGGCTACCCGCAGCTGTCCCGCGAGTACCTGCTCAAGCAGGACCCCGACCTGATCTTCCTGGCCGACACCAAGTGCTGCGGGCAGAGCGCCGCCTCCCTCGCCAAGCGCCCCGGCTGGTCCGACCTGGACGCGGTCGGGCACGGCGGCGTGGTGGAACTCGACGACGACATCGCCTCCCGCTGGGGGCCGCGCCTGGCGGAGTTCGTCAAGGCGATCGGCGACGCGGTCCAGAAGGTTCAGTGACCGCTTCCGCCGAGGACGCCCGGCCGTGAGCAGGCGTCGGCTGCGGCCCGGGGACGACGGCTCACGGGACGGGAGCCAGGCCAAGCTGCGGGCGCTGCCACTGGTGGCGGCGGCCGGGCTGCTGCTGGCGGCCCTGCTGGCGGGGGTGCTGGTCGGGTCGGCCGGGCTGTCGGTCGGCGGGGTCCTGAAGGCGCTGGCCGACAGGATCCCGTTCGTCAGCGTCGACAGCGGGTTCGGCGTCATCGACGAGAACGTGCTGTTCCAGCTCCGGGTGCCGAGGGCCCTGATGGCGGCGCTGGTCGGCGGGATGCTCGCCGTCGCGGGCGCCGGGTACCAGGGGGTGTTCCGCAACCCGCTCGCCGACCCGTACCTGCTCGGCGCGGCGGCGGGCGCCGGGGTCGGGGCCACGCTGGTCATCGCGCTGGTGCCGGGCGACCCCGGGTACGGGGTGCCGCTCGCGGCCTTCGTCGGCGCGATCGGCGGGGTGGCCCTGGCCTACCTGCTGGGCAGCGCCGCCACCGGGCGCGGGAACGGGACGGCGACGCTGGTCCTGGCCGGCGTCGCTGTCTCGTCGTTCCTCGCCGCGGTGCAGACGCTCATCCAGCAGATGAAGTCGGAGGAGCTGCAGCGGATCTACTCCTGGATCCTCGGCGGGGTCGGGTCGGCCGACTGGCACCAGCTCGCGCTCGTCTTCCCGTACGCGCTGGTGTCCACCGTGGTCCTCCTCGCGCACGGCCGGCTGCTGGACGTGCTGAGCGTCGGCGACGAGGAGGCCGCGTCGCTCGGCCTGTCGGCGGCGCGGGTCCGGCTGACGGTGCTCGTGGCGGCGTCGCTGGCGACGGCGTCGGCGGTGGCGGTGAGCGGGTTGATCGCCTTCGTCGGCATCGTCGTGCCGCACATCGTGCGGCGGCTGGCGGGGGGGTCGTACCGGATCGTGCTTCCGCTGTCGCTGCTCGGCGGCGCGGCGTTCCTGGAGGTCGCCGACCTCGTGGCGCGGACGGTGATCAGTCCGGGTGAGGTGCCGCTGGGCGTGGTGACGGCGTTCGTCGGCGGGCCGTTCTTCGTCGCGGTGCTGCGCGCCTCCCGCAGGCAGGTGGACACATGACAGTCTCGGTGCGGGGCCTCGATGTCGCGCTCGGCGGGCGGCAGGTGCTGAAGGGCGTGTCGCTGGACGTCCCGGCCGGGTCGTGGACGGCGGTCATCGGGCCGAACGGCGCGGGGAAGTCGACGCTGCTGCGCGCGGTCCTCGGCCTGGTGCCGTCCCATGGCGAGATCACCCTCGCGGATGCGGACCTGCAGTCGCTCAAGCCGAGGCAGCGCGCCCGGCTCGTCGCCTACGCCCCGCAGAGCCCGAACCTTCCGGTGGGCATGACGGTGTTCGACTACACCCTGCTGGGCCGCTCCCCCTACATCCCGCATCTGGGCCGGGAGAGCGCCCGCGACCGCGCCGTCACCAGAGAGGTCCTCGACCGCCTGGGCCTCACCCCGTTCGCGGCCCGCCCGCTGGACCACCTCTCCGGCGGGGAGCGGCAGCGCGTGGTGCTGGCCCGCGCCCTCGCGCAGCAGACGTCGGTGCTGCTGCTGGACGAGCCGACGACGGCGCTCGACATCGGCCACCAGCAGCAGGTGATGGAGCTGATCGACCGGCTGCGGCTGTCCGACGGGCTGACCGTGGTGACCACCATCCACGACCTGACGCTCGCCGGGCAGTACGCCGACGGGCTCGTCCTCGTCTCGGAGGGCCGGGTGGCGGCGGCCGGCCCGCCCGACCTGGTCCTCACCCGCGACACCGTCGAGAAGCACTTCGACGCCCGCGTGGTCGTCACCCCGGGGCCGGGCGGCCGGCCGGTCCTGTCGCTGGAGCGCCCGTGAACCTCGAGACGGTGTGGCGCGAGGAGGACGGCCGGCGGCTCGCCTCGACCGTGTGGCGGGCCGGCCCCGGCCATCGGATGATCTCCTCGGCGATGCTGGGCGGCGGCATCGGCCCGGCCCGCTGGGTGCTGAACGCGCAGGTGCCGGGCGCGTACGCGCGGACCGACCCGGTCGCGCACCTCTCCGAGCTCGCGGCCGCGCACGGGCTGGAGGGCCCCGGCGTCGGGATGCTCACGGCGGCCTCGGTCGCGCGCACGGTGCGGCGGGACGACGAGGGCGTGAGCGTGTCGGCGACGGTCGGGCTGCGCGTGCCGACGTGGGCGGCGTCCCCCGCCGGGACGCCCGACCCGGAACTGGCCCCGCTGGAGGGGGACGGGACGCACGCCCGGACGCCCGGAACGATCAACATCGTGGTCGCCGTTCCCGTCCCGATGAGCGACGCGGCGCTGGTCAACGCGGTCGTCACCGCCACTGAGGCCAAGACCCAGGCGCTGCTGGAGGCGGGCTTCCCGTGCACGGGCACGGCGTCCGACGCGATCTGCGTCGCGGCCACGACCCGCGGGGAGCAGGAGGTCTTCGCGGGACCCCGCTCCACCTGGGGTTCGCGGATCGCCCGGGCCGTGCACGCCGCCGTCCGCGCCGGCGCCCTCGACTACACCGCCCGTCTGGAGGCGCGCGGCTAGGTCCCGAAGTGGCCTCGGCCACGCGCGTGAACGCGTGACCTGCCCGGTGCGGCGAAGCCGAAGGCGAGCGGAACCGGGCAGATCGCGAAGCGATGCCGCGTTCGCCCAGGCCCGGTCACGTAGCGAGCCACCAGGCGAGCGCAGTGGGCCGGGACTTTCGAACACTGCCTAGCACCGGCCGCCGTACCACCCCGGTGCGGTACGGCGGCCGGTCTCAGGGCCAGTGCAGTGTGGGGGTCAGGCCTCACCTCCTACCTGTGCGTCGCGTGGCCGGCAGGCGATCAGCCGGCGTGGGGAAGGCGATGTCCGTTGATCCCGCTGTGTCCTCCGTGTCCGTAGCCGTTGTAGTCGTTGCGGTGCAGCGGGTCGGTGGCGAGCGGGTCGCCCCCGTCCAGCAGGGACCCGCCCATCGGGGGCAGGGAGTGCAGCCCGGTCGGCGGCTCGCGGTCCACGCCCGGGCGCGGCCCCGTCGCGGCCGGGTCGGCGCGCCCCTCCGACAGCGCGGTGAGCGCGTCGACGCGGCGGCGCGCGCGCTCGGCCTCGGCCCGGGCGGCGTCCCGCTCGGCGGTCAGCGCCTTCACCGCGGCGCGCAGCTCCTCGGCGGCGCGGGTGAGCTGCCAGTTGTGCTGCTCCAGCTCGCGGGCCCGCGCCTGGATCTGGTCGCGATCGGCGACGGCCTGCCCCCGTTTGGCCTCGGCGTCGCGGACGGCGGAGCGCAGGTCCTCGGCGGCGCGGACGGCCGCGGCGGCCTCGACGCGCTGCCCCTCGACGAGGGTCTCGGCCTCCGACAGCCGCCCGTGCAGGGCGACGAGTTCCGAGCGGGCGCTCTCCAGGGAGGCGAGCAGTTCGCCCTCCCGGGCCGCCATGCGGTCGCGCTCGCGCTCGGCGGCGAGCCGGGCGGCCCCCGCGCCGTCGGCCTCGTCCCTCGCCTCCTGGCGTTCGCGCCGCGCGGCGTCCCGCTCGGCGGCGAGCCGCTCGGCCTCGGCGCGGGCGGAGGCCGCCTCCTGCTCGGCGGCCTCGGCGCGGGCGCGGGCGGTCGCGGTCTCCCGCCACGCCACCTCGGCCTGCCGCTGGGACGCGTCGCGCTCGCGCTGCGCGATCGCCACGTGCCCGGCGGCCTCGGCGCGGGCCTCGGCGATCCGCCGCTCGACGCCCGCGACGCTCAGCTCGGACACCAGCGAGCCTGCGAGCCGGTCGGCGAGGCCCTCCAGCCGGTCGACCATCTCCCACGTCCAGGCGACCTGGCCGGTGAGGCCGGGCGACTCCAGTCCGCGCTCCCGGCTCTCGCGCGCGGCCCGCTCGCACGCGCCGTCGCCGTCCTGGCAGTAGCGGACGGTGCGGGCGCCGCGCACCGGCTGCGGCACGGGCCGTCCGCAGCCGGCGCACGGCCAGACCGCGACCGGGTCACCGAGGCGTGCGATCCCGGCGCGGTCGTCTTCGGGGGCGGGCGCCTGCCCCGCCCCGGCCGGGGCGTCCGGCGGCGCGTCGGAGGCCGCCCGCGGGCCCGCCGGGTCCGCGCGGGCCGCCGGCTCCTCCGCCTCGGCGTAGGCGGCGGGGTCGGTGATGACGGGAAGGTCGGTCTGCGTCGGGGCGGCGGGGGTCGGGGCGACGTTGTCGAGGGGGGCGACCTTCAGGTCTTTCATGTGCCGTTGTACGCACGGACGCCCGGAGGCGTTCGACGTTCGCGGCGACGAGTTCTCTCCGTCCCCTCCCGGCGGCGTCAGCCCTTCTGTTCCCGCAGGTAGGCCTCCCGCACGCTGCGGCGGCTGAGCTTGCCGGACGGCGTCCGCGGCAGCGATTCGCGGAACTCCACCTGCCGGGGGTGCTTGATCCGCGCCAGCCGGGGCGCGCAGTGCGCGAGCAGTTCGGCGGCGAGGGCGTCCCCCGGGGCGGCGCCCTCGGCGGGTTCGACGAGCGCGACGACGCGCTGCCCCCAGTCGTCGTCCGGAATGCCGATGACGGCGACGTCACCGACCGCCGGGTGCTGGAGCAGGACCGACTCGACCTCGGCGGGGTAGATGTTCACCCCGCCGGAGATGATGAGGTCGGTGCGGCGGTCGCTCATGTAGAGCCAGCCGTCCTCGTCGAGGCGGCCGAGGTCGCCGGGGGTGTAGTACTCGCCCCGCATCGCGGCGGCGGTCTTGTCCGGGTCGCCGTGGTACTCGAACCCGGGCTGCCCCGACGCGTAGATGAGGCCGATCTCCCCCGGCGGCAGCTCGGCGCCCTCCGGGTCGAGGATCTTGATCTGCACGCCGTCGACCGCGCGTCCGACCGTCCCGGGGCGGGCGAGCCAGTCGTGCGGGGCCGCGACGACGACCGCGCCGCTCTCGGTGGAGCCGTAGTACTCGTAGAGGACGGGCCCCCACCAGTCCATCATCCTCTGCTTGGTCTCCACGGGGACGGGCGCGGCGCTGTGGTACACCTGGCGCAGCGTCGACAGGTCGTACCGGGCGCGGACGTCGTCGGGCAGGGCCAGCATCCGGTGGAACATCGTCGGCACCATGAACGCGTTGGTGACGCCGTGCCGCTGGATCAGCTCCAGGGTGTGCTCGGGGTGGAACCGCGGGGCGACGACGACGGCGTGGCCGAGGTTCAGCGCCATCATCGCGTGCACGCAGGGCGCGGAGTGGTAGAGCGGCGCGACGGCGAGGTGGACCTCGTCGCCGGGGACGAGCCCGAGGTGCCGCCCCAGCGTCCGCCGCATGATGTCGATCAGCACCTCGGGCGCGATGTCGAGCAGGGGCCGCCGGACGCCCTTGGGCCGCCCGGTCGTCCCGGAGGTGTAGAGCATGATCGAGCCCATGCGCCGCTTGGCGGGCGGCTCCGCGCTCCCGGAGGCGCACAGCGCGGCCATCGACCGGAGCCCGCCGCCGGTGTCGACGCTCACCCGGCCCTCGGCCGGAACCCCGGCCTCGTCGGCGGCGTCCGCCACCGCCTCCGCCAGCGCGCTCTCGGTGATGACGGCCTTGGCGCCGCTGTCGCCCAGGATGTAGCCGATCTCGGGCGCGGTCAGGTGGCGGCTCACCGGGACCAGGTACAGGCCCGACTGGACCGCCGCCAGCAGCACGGTCAGGAACTCGGGCCGGTTGCCGAGGACGGTCGCCAGCGTGTCGCCGGGCCCCAGCCCCAGCGCGGTCAACGCGTTGGAGAGCCGGTTCACCTCGGCGTGCAGTTCGCCGTAGGACATCGGTACGCCGGGGGCCAGCACGGCGGGGCGGTCCGGGTCGTTGCGCGCGATCTCGTAGAAGCCGACACCCTCGACGCCCATGCGGCTCTCCTCCGTCCGGGGGGCATACAACCGAATGCTGTTCGACCATCTGATCCGGGCGGCGCCGGGACAGTCAAGGCCGCCGGTGTCCGGCCCGCGCCCGATGGGGAAGATCGTCCGATCCAGGACAGCGGTTTTCCATGACCTTGCTCGTCCGGGCAATTATCATTGGACGTCAGATCGAAGAACGGAAGAGCGTGCTTTCCTCGGCGACGGAGCCGGAATGAGTGAGTCGGGCAACGAGAACTCTGGTTCGCGGCTCGACCGGCTCATGCAGGCGGCGATTCCCGGTCTGCTCTTCGGTGTGCTCTCCGGCCTGATCGTGAAACTGATCAACGCGTTCGCCTGGCTGGAGACCCTCACGCTGGCGCTGCTCGCCCTGGCCATCGCGGCGGGCTCGGTGGCGCTGTCGGTGGCGCTGTTCCGCTCCCAGCGGGCGGGGGCCGTGCTGAAGAGGGTCTTCGAGAAGCTCCCCTGGAACGCGGAGGCCGTGGCGTGGACGCTCGCCGGGGCGGCGGCCATGGCGGTGGTCCTGCTCGCGGGGACGGGCATCGTCGCGCTGGCCGGGCACGCACGCCCATGCGGCCGGCCGCTGGAACTGCGCGTCGTCACCACGCCGGAAGCGCTTTCCGCGCTGCGCGACACCGCGAAGGGCTTCGAGGCCGGCAGCGAGGAGCGGGGCTGCCGCGAGTACACCGTCACCGTCACGCCGGAGCCGGAGTTCGTGCAGCTCTCCGAGGCGTTCGGGCGGCTGTGGCGGCGCAGCGAGCCCCCGAGCGGCGAGGTGGCGCCCGCGCCGGCCGACGAGCGGCTCTACGGCCCGCAGCCCGACGTCTGGATACCGTCGTCGACGGCCGAGTTCGAGTACGTGGAGAAGAGCCCGGCCCAGGTCCGCGAGGTGGCCGCCGCCGGGTCCCCGAGCCCGAGCCCGCCCGCCAAGGTCGACCCGATGTTCACGCCCCGCGGCTCGCTGGGGTCGTCGCCCCTGGTCCTCGCGTTATTCGGGAGGTACGGGGTCAGGTACTCGGCCTTCAAGCCGCCGGAGCGGTCCACCGCCGCCCTGCTGCAGCGCTTCGCCGAGGCGGGCGTGAGACCGCGCAACATCGCCCGTCCCGTCCCCGAGACGTCGGCTCCCGCGCTGGCGGTGACGCCCGTCCTCTACCAGGCGCTGCCGGGCGACGCGCGTCAGGACGAGGAGTTCGCCTCGCCCACCGCCCTGGTCGCGCCGGACGCGGTGACCCTGCTGTGCAAGGCCCGCCAGGGCTCCCGTCCGCCGGACCGCATCGCCTTCGCCGTTCCGGAGCAGGTCGTCAGCGACTACGACACCGGACGGCTCAAGGAGCAGTGCGCCGCCGCAGACGCGCCCGACGCCGGCGGCGAGTGGATGCTGTACCCGTACTACGCGGCCGACCTGCCGACGCTCGACTACCCCTTCATCCAGGTGACCTGGCGCGGCCAGGACACGCGCGAGCGCGACCAGGGCGTCGCCCGGTTCCACCGGTGGCTGGCCGACCATCCCCTCACCCAGCAGGGCTTCCGGGACCCGCAGGGCCTCATGCCGTCCGCGCACGAGGGCGACTCCGCCCGCCCCGACCTGGTGGCCCTGCGGAAGAAGGCCGGCTCCAACATCGTCCCGACGCAGCTGGCCCCGGTGGGCGCGAACGGCGGCGGCCAGGACGTGGCCGCGAACCTCGAACGCGTCGCCGGCGCGCGCCCCCCGATCTCCGTGGCTCTCATGCTCGACGTGTCGGGGTCGATGAGCCGCCCGGCCGTGGGCCGCGACACCCGGCTGGCGCGCGGGGTCTCGTTCCTGCAGAGCCTGGTCGCCCAGCTCCAGAGCCATGACAGCGCGGGCTTGCAGGTGGCGTCGGAGAAGAAGTCGCCGGTCGACCCCTACACCCTGGAGAACGTCCGGCTCACCGGGACCGACCCCCGGCAGAAGAACCGGATCGCGAGCCACCTCCAGGCGATCGCGACCACCGGGAGCGACATCGCGCTCGGCGACATGATCGGGAAGGCCGAGCTGGGCCAGGGGGCGAAGAACCTGATCGTCGTCACCGACGGGCAGTCCAGCGGATCCGGCGATCCCGGATCGATCCGCGAGGCGGCCGCGAGGTTCCGCGACCGGCACCGGGACGTGCGGGTGACGGTCGTGCTGACGGGTCCGACGGGCTGCGACGCCTCCCCCGCCAAGGAGGTCGCGGACGCGTTCGGCCCCGCGGACGGCACGGGGTGCGTGGCGCTGACGCGGACGCCGGAACCGCAGCAGGCCGCGCAACTCCTCTCCGACCTGCGATGAACGGAGGGCGATGACGGGACGGCGGCGACGGTTCCTGCCCCGGGAGCGGACGTCCTGGCTGGGCGCCGCGAGCGGGGCCGCGGCGGTGCTGGTCTGCGGGGCGGCGCTGGTCCTGTGGCCCGGCTCCTCCGGCTACCGGGCCCTGGCGCCCGACTGCGCCCGCTCGGAGCTGGTCGTCGCGGGCGGCACCGACGTGAGCCTGAACAACCAGCGCCGGCAGCTGATCCGGGACTGGAACGCCGGGGGCAACCCGCACGCCACGCTCGTGGAGGTCGCGGAGTCCACCGACTCCCAGCACAGCCAGATCAAGGCGATGGAGGAGTCCGGCGGCTGCGGCTACGACGTGCTGGTCATGGACAACACCTGGACGGCGGAGTTCGCCGCCGGCGGCTACCTGCGGCCGCTCGACGACATCGGGAGGCGGAGCGACTTCTTCCCCGTCGCGCTGGAGACCGGGCAGTGGCACGGCAAGCAGTACGCCGTCCCGTTCAACGTGGATGTCGGGCTCCTCTACCGCCGCGACGGCGTGCAGGCCCCGGAGAACTGGTCGAACCTGCTCGATTCCGGGGCCGCGTTGCAGCTCGGCGACTACGAGGGGCTGACGGTCAACGCCCTCGAAGCGGTGTGGAACGACGGGGGCGGCCGTCTGCTCACCGGCGAGGAGCACCCCGACCAGGAGAAGTTGCGGAAGAAGGTGTTCCCGGCGCTGGAGCGGATGGCCTCGCATGTGCGCGAGCCCCGGTCGGCGCGCTGGCCGCTGGCGGCGTCGCGGTCGTACGACGAGCAGAAGAGCATGGAGGCGTTCCTGTCCGGGGCGCCGCTGATGCGGAACTGGCCCTACGCGTTCTCCACGCTCGCGACCGAGCCGGGGATGCGGGCCGGGAAGCGCCTGCGGTACGCGGTGGCCGCCCTGCCCGGCACGACCGTCCTGGGCGGTCAGAACCTCGCCGTCTCCAAGCACTCCCCCCATCCGGACGCCGCGCTCAAGCTCGTGGAGTACCTGAGCGGAACGGACAGCCAGCGGCTGCTGTTCGCGTGCGGCGGCTTCGCGCCGGGACGCTACAGCGCGCTCGGCCTGAGCCCCGAGCACCACGCGGCGGCCGATGTGAAGGTGATGACGTGCTCCGCCGCCGAGCAGGCGCTCAAGTCGGGCGGCGGCGGATCCGACGGCGCCGAATCGGAGGAGGTCGAACTCGACGAGGCGCAGCTGACCGACCTCGGGAAGGCCGTGGTGCAGGCGCTGGACCGGGCGCAGCCCCGTCCCGTGACGCCGCACTACAGCACGTTCACCGGTACGTTCCGCGGCTGCGTGCAGAAGATCTTCGACCGGTCGGGGACGGACGCGAGGACGTTCGCCGGGGCCGTGGGCCGCTCGCTCGACGGGCGCACGGCGTCCTGCTGACCGCGGCCGGTCAGCGGGCGCGTTCGAGGGCCGCGCGGGCCATGCCGTGCAGGAGGTCGCCCATCGCGTCGCGGTCGAGGCCCTGCGCGGCGCTGCGCGGGGTGGAGTTGAGCAGGCCGAAGCAGGCGTGGACGGCGGCGCGGGTGCGGTCGTCCGGGAGCCGGGGGCCGAGGCGGCGCAGGACGGCGACCCACTCCTCGACGTAGGCGCGCTGGAGCCGGCGGATGCGGTGGCGCTGCGGCTCGGGGACGTTGTCCAGCTCCCGCTCGTGCACGGTGATCAGCGCGGGGTTGTCGAGGGCGAACGCGATGTGCCAGCGCAGCAGCGCGTCCAGGGCGCGGCCGGGGTCGGGGTCGGCGGCGCGGCGGACGCCCTCGGCGAGCAGCCGCTCGCTGATGTCGAGGAGCATCTCGGCGAGCACGGCCTCCTTGCCGCTGAAGTGCCGGTAGAGGGCGGGCCCGGTGAGCCCGACGGCCCGGCCGAGGTCGCCGATGGACGCCCCGTGGTAGCCGCGGCGCGCGAACAGCTCGGCGGCGGCGCCGAGGATCTCGGCCCGGCGCGGATTGGGCGGGCCCGGCGGCGCCTCGGCCGGATGCGACGTCATGCGGCCAGTCTAGACTAGAGTTGTTAACGACCGTTAACATCGGCATTGTTAATGAACGTTAACCGGGAAGGGGGGTCATGAGCGGACCCGAGATCGGCTCGCGCGCCGACGTCGCGGGCGAGGCGTTCAAGGCGAACGCCGCGCACAACGAGGCGCTCGTCGCGGAGCTGCGCGACCGCGTCGACCGGGCGGGCCGCGGCGGACCGGAGCGCGCCCGCGAGCGGCACGTGGCGCGCGGCAAGCTGCTCCCCCGCGACCGGGTCGACACGCTCCTGGACCCCGGCTCGCCCTTCCTGGAGCTGTCGCCGCTGGCCGCGAACGGCATGTACGGGGACGAGGCGCCGGGCGCCGGGATCATCACCGGGGTCGGGCGGGTCTCCGGCCGCGAGTGCGTCGTGGTCGCCAACGACGCCACGGTCAAGGGCGGCACCTACTACCCGGTCACGGTGAAGAAGCACCTGCGGGCGCAGGAGGTGGCGCTCCACAACCGCCTGCCCTGCGTCTACCTGGTCGACTCCGGCGGCGCGTTCCTGCCCCGGCAGGACGAGGTGTTCCCCGACCGCGAGCACTTCGGCCGCATCTTCTACAACCAGGCCACGATGTCGGGCCGCGGCATCCCGCAGATCGCGGCGGTGCTGGGCTCGTGCACGGCGGGCGGCGCCTACGTCCCGGCCATGAGCGACGAGGCCGTCATCGTCCGCGGCCAGGGGACGATCTTCCTGGGCGGGCCGCCGCTGGTGAAGGCCGCGACCGGCGAGGTCGTGACGGCGGAGGAGCTGGGCGGCGGCGAGCTGCACTCCCGCACCTCCGGCGTGACCGACCACCTCGCCGAGGACGACGCGCACGCGCTGCGGATCGTCCGCGACATCGTCGGCACGCTGGGGCCGCGCGAGCCGCGCCCGTGGGAGGTCGCGCCGCCGGAGGAGCCGGCCGCCGACCCGTCCGAGCTGTACGGGATCGTCCCGCCGGACTCCCGCACCCCCTACGACGTGCGCGAGGTCATCGCCCGCATCGTGGACGGCAGCCGCTTCCAGGAGTTCAAGAAGGAGTACGGCGCCACGCTGGTCACCGGGTTCGCGCGCATCCACGGGCACCCGGTCGGGATCGTCGCCAACAACGGCATCCTGTTCGGCGAGTCCGCGCAGAAGGGCGCGCACTTCATCGAGCTGTGCGACCGGCGCAGCGTCCCGCTGGTGTTCCTGCAGAACATCACCGGGTTCATGGTCGGCCGCGAGTACGAGGCGAGCGGCATCGCCAAGCACGGCGCGAAGATGGTGACCGCCGTCGCCTGCGCCCGCGTCCCGAAGTTCACCGTCGTGATCGGCGGCTCGTTCGGCGCCGGGAACTACGCGATGTGCGGCCGGGCGTACTCGCCGCGCTTCCTGTGGATGTGGCCGAACGCTCGCATCTCCGTGATGGGCGGCGAGCAGGCGGCGAGCGTCCTCGCCACCGTGCGCCGCGACCAGATGGAGGCGCGCGGCGAGGAGTGGCCCGCCGATGACGAGGAAGGGTTCAAGGCGCCGATCCGCGAGCAGTACGAGGCGCAGGGCAACCCGTACTACTCGACGGCCCGGCTGTGGGACGACGGAGTGATCGACCCGCTCGACACCCGGCGCGTCCTGGGGCTCGGGCTGTCGGTCGCGGCCAACGCACCGCTGGAGCCGGTCGGCTACGGCGTCTTCCGGATGTGAGGGTGTTGATGTTCGACAGCGTCCTGGTCGCCAACCGCGGGGAGATCGCCGTCCGCGTGTTCCGCACGCTGCGGCGGCTCGGCATCCGGTCCGTGGCCGTCCACACCGGGGCCGACGCGCGGGCGCGCCACGTGCGGGAGGCCGACGAGGCCCTGCTGATCCCGTCGTACCTGGACATCGAGGCCGTCATCGCGGCCGCCCGCGACTCCGGCGCCTCGGCCGTGCACCCGGGGTACGGGTTCCTCGCCGAGAACACGGCGTTCGCGCGGGCGTGCGGCGAGGCGGGGCTGGTGTTCATCGGCCCGCCGGCCGAGGCGATCGACGCGATGGGCGACAAGATCCGCGCGAAGCGGACCGTCGCGGCCGCCGGCGTCCCCGTCGTCCCCGGGCGGGACGAGCCCGGCCTGTCCGACGCCGAACTGGAGGCCGCCGCGCTGGAGGTCGGGCTGCCGGTGCTGCTCAAGCCGTCCGCGGGCGGCGGCGGGAAGGGCATGCGGCTCGTCCGGGACGCCGCGGACCTGCCGGAGGCGATCGCGTCCGCGCGGCGGGAGGCCCGCGGCTCGTTCGGCGACGACACGCTGCTCGCCGAGCGGTTCGTGGAGAACCCGCGGCACATCGAGATCCAGGTCTTCGCGGACGCGCACGGCGCCGCCGTGCACCTCGGCGAGCGCGAGTGCAGCCTGCAGCGCCGCCACCAGAAGATCATCGAGGAGGCGCCGTCCCCGCTGCTGGACGCCGCGGCCCGCGAGCGGATGGGCGCCGCCGCCGTCGCCGCCGCGCAGGCCGTCGGGTACGTGGGCGCCGGGACGGTCGAGTACATCGTCTCGGCCGACCGCCCGGACGAGTTCTTCTTCATGGAGATGAACACCCGGCTCCAGGTCGAGCACCCCGTCACCGAGTTCGTCACGGGCCTCGACCTGGTCGAGCTCCAGCTCCGGGCGGCGGCGGGAGAGCCGCTGCCGTTCACGCAGGACGACGTGCGTCTCGACGGGCACTCCATCGAGGCCCGCGTCTACGCCGAGGACCCGGCCCGCGGCTTCCTCCCCACGGGCGGGAAGGTGCTCGCGCTGAGCGAGCCCGAGACCGCGCGGGTCGACTCCGGGCTGGACGTCGGGACGGAGGTCGGCGGCTCCTACGACCCCATGCTCGCCAAGGTCATCGTCCACGGCGCCGACCGCGCCGAGGCGCTCCACAAGCTCGACCGCGCGCTCGCGTCCTACACGCTGCTGGGCGTCCCGACGAACGTCGCGTTCCTGCGCGCGCTCATGCGGCACCCGTCCGTCGTGTCGGGCGACCTCGACACCGGCCTGGTCGAGCGCGCCCTGGACGAGCTGGTCGCGGGCGCGTCCGTCCCGCCCGAGGTGCTCGCCGCCGCCGCGCTGGAGCGGATGCTCGACCTGGAGTCCGGCGACGACCCGTGGGACGTGCCGGACGGCTGGCGGCCCGGCGCCCACGCCTGGGCGCCATGGATCATCACCCCGTCCGGCGGCGACCCGGTGGAGGTCCGCGTCCAGGGCAGGGCCGCGTCCGCGCGCGTCGCCGTCGGCGGCGAGGAGCCGGTCACCGCGTCGCTCACCAGGCCGTTCACGCTGACCTACGGTGGAAGGACGACCTCGTTCGCGAGCGCCCGGGACGGGCGCACCCTGTGGCTCGGGCGCGACGGGCACGCGTGGGCGCTGAGCGAGCACGTCCGCGCCGAGGGCGGCGCCGATGCCGCGGCCGCGGGCGACGGGGTGCTGCGCAGCCCGATGCCCGGGACGGTCCTGGCGGTCAAGGCGGCCGAGGGCGACCGCGTCGAGGCCGGGCAGGCCCTCGTGGTCGTCGAGGCGATGAAGATGGAGCACACCGTCACCGCGCCGCTCGCCGGCGTCGTGGCGAAGCTGCCGGTCCGCGCGGGCGCACAGGTCGCCCTCGACGCGGTGCTGGCCGTGATCGAGGAGGCATGACGGTGCCGGTACCCCTCTCCGGACTTCCCGAGCGGGTCACGATCTACGAGGTCGGGCCGCGCGACGGGCTGCAGAACGAGAAGGCGGTCGTCCCCGCCGAGGTGAAGGCGGAGTTCGTGACCCGCCTCGCGGGCGCGGGGCTGCGCACGATCGAGACGACCAGCTTCGTCCACCCCAAGTGGGTGCCGCAGCTGGCCGACGCCGAGGAGCTGCTGGACATCCTGCCCCGCTCTCCCGAGCTGCGGTATCCCGTCCTCGTGCCGAACGAGCGCGGCCTCGACCGGGCGCTCGCCAACGGCGTCACCGAGATCGCCATCTTCGGCAGCGCGACCGAGACGTTCGCCCGCCGCAACCTCAACCGCACCGTGGACGAGTCCCTCGCGATGTTCGCCCCGGTCGTGGAACGCGCGCGCGCCGAGGGCCTCTGGGTGCGCGCCTACGTGTCGATGGTGTGCGGCGACCCCTGGGAGGGCGACGTGCCCGTCGAGCAGGTGGTGTCCGTCGCGTCCCGGATGATGGACATGGGCTGCTCCCAGCTCAGCCTCGGCGACACCATCGGCGTCGGCACGCCCGGCCAGGTCACCGCGCTCATCGAGGCGCTCACCGGGGCGGGCATCGGCACCGACCGGCTCGCGGTCCACTTCCACGACACCTACGGGCAGGCCCTCGCCAACACCCTGGCCGCGCTCCGCGCGGGCGTCACCGTCGTGGACTCCTCCGCGGGCGGCCTCGGCGGCTGCCCGTACGCGGAGAGCGCCACCGGCAACCTGCCCACCGAGGACCTCGTCTGGATGCTCAACGGCCTCGGCGTCGAGACCGGCGTCGACCTCGCCGGGCTCGTCGCCACGAGCCGGTGGATGGCGGGCCACCTGGGCCGCCCCAGCCCGTCCCGCGTAGTCCAAGCCCTGTCACCTGAATCGGAGTAGCGCAAATGATCGACTTCACGCTCAGCGAGGAGCAGGAGGAGCTGCGGCGCACGGTCGAGCGGTTCGCCCGCGAGAGCGTCGCCCCGGTGATCGGGGACCTGTACGAGCGCGGCGAGTTCCCCTACGAGATCGTCGCCGCGATGGGGAAGATGGGGCTGTTCGGGCTGCCGTTCCCCGAGGAGCACGGCGGCATGGGCGGCGACTACTTCACGCTCTGCCTGGCCCTGGAGGAGCTGGCGCGCGTCGACTCGTCCGTCGCGATCACGCTGGAGGCCGGGGTGTCGCTGGGCGCGATGCCGATCTACCGGTTCGGGTCGGCCGAGCAGAAGGAGCGGTGGCTGCCGCAGCTCACCTCGGGCGAGCGGCTCGCGGGCTTCGGGCTGACCGAGCCGGGCGGCGGCTCGGACGTCCCCGGCGGCATGCGCACCACCGCCCGGCTGGACGGCGACTCCTGGGTGATCAACGGGTCGAAGGCGTTCATCACCAACTCCGGCACCGACATCACCGCGTTCGTGACCGTGACCGCCTTCACCGGCGAGAACGAGATCTCCACGATCATCGTCCCGAACGGGACCCCGGGCTTCACGGTCGGCCGCAAGTACTCCAAGGTCGGCTGGTCGGCGTCCGACACGCGGGAGCTGTCCTTCGACGACGTCCGCGTTCCGGCGGAGAACCTCGTCGGCGAGCGCGGCCGGGGGTACGCCCAGTTCCTGCGGATCCTGGACGAAGGCCGTATCGCGATCGCCGCGCTGTCGGTCGGCCTCGCCCAGGGCTGCGTGGACGAGTGCCTGCGCTACGTCCGCGAGCGGGAGGCGTTCGGCAAGGAGATCGGCCGCTACCAGGCCATCCAGTTCAAGGTCGCCGACATGGAGACCCGCGCGCACACCGCCCGCCTCGCCTACTACGCGGCGGCCGCCAAGATGCTGGCGGGCGAGCCCTTCAAGAAGGAGGCCGCCATCGCCAAGCTGGTCGCCTCCAACGCCGCCATGGACAACGCCCGCGACGCCACGCAGGTCTTCGGCGGCTACGGCTTCATGAACGAGTACGCCGTCGGCCGCTTCTACCGCGACGCGAAGATCCTCGAAGTCGGCGAGGGCACCTCCGAGGTCCAGCGCATGCTGATCGCCCGCGCCCTCGGCCTCCCGTCTTCCTGACCTGACCGCTCCGGCGGCCGGCCCGCCGCAAGCGGCCGGCCGCCGGATCGCATCCTCGTCCGGTCAAGGGTGATCAGCAGAGCAGCGGCGCGCTCTCCGGCGGCGGACTCCGCTCCTGCCCTGGCGAAGGCGCTTTTCGGCCGGTCGGACGCGCCGCGCTCGGCTCGCGGCCGCGGGGCGTCCGGCGCGATACAGTCGGCGGATGCTGCTGCGCGCGTACGGCATCGCCCGCTCCCTGCTCATGTACTACGGGGTGCCGGGCAAGCACCGGCGCGCGATGCGCCTCTACGGCGAGTTCCTCGGTCCCGGTGACCTCGCGTTCGACATCGGCGCCCACGTGGGCGGCCGGGTGCGCACCTGGCGGCGCCTCGGAGCGAGAGTGGTCGCCGTGGAGCCGCAGCCCGACTGCCTGCGCGTCCTGAACCTGTTCTTCGGCCGCGACCGCGACGTCGCCATCGTTCCGGGCGCCGTCGGGGCCGAGGCCGGGCGGGCCGCCCTGGCCCTGTCCACCGCGACGCCGACCGTGTCCACTATGTCGCCCGGCTGGATCGACGCCGTGACGACGGACCAGAGCTTCGCCCGCGTCCGGTGGGACCGCTCGATCGGCGTCGACGTGACGACGCTGGACGAGCTCATCGCCGCCCACGGCGTGCCCGCCTTCTGCAAGATCGACGTCGAGGGCTTCGAGTCGGACGTGCTGGCGGGGCTGTCCCGGCCTCTGCCCGCCCTGTCCTTCGAGTACGTGCCGTCGGCGCACGACGCCTCCCTCAAGGCGCTGGGCCTCGTGGACGGGCTGGGCGACTACGTCTACAACTACTCCCCCATCGAGACGATGCTGCTGGCCAGTCCGCGCTGGCTCGACGCCTCCGAGCTGCGCCGGCGGCTGGAGAAGATCCGTCCGCGCGGCCGTTCCGGGGACGTCTACGCCCGCCTCCGCCGGCCCGGCGACTAGGGGGTCGGAGGGGGCGCCTCGCCGGGCAGCCAGTCGCGGGCGGGGTCGTACTCCAGCCAGCGGTGCCGCCGCCCGTACTCGGCGAACCCCCTGATCAGCGCGGGGAGCATCGGGTGCGGCGCCTGCCGCGGCCAGATCAGCGACCAGGCGTAGAGCGGGGTCGGGTCGACGACGGGGACGGCCCGGACTCCGGGTGCGCCGGGCAGCGGGGCGTCCGCGGGGAACAGCGTGATCCGTCCCGGCTCGGCCGGCAGGCCGGCCAGCAGGTGCTCCACCCCGAGGTTGGCGCCGCCGGACACGGCGCGGACGCCGAACTCCTCGCAGAACCGGCTGATGAAGTCGAGCCGGTCGGCGGCCGCGGGGAACCACAGGTCGCGCCCGGCGAGGTCGGACGGGCGGACGCCGGACGCGCCGGCGAGCGGATCCCCGGCGGCGACGAGGACGTCCACGGGTTCGAGCCGGACGAGGCGGTGCGCCAGCCCGTCCGGCAGCGGCGGGTGCACGCGCCCGAACGCGGCGTCGACGTCGCCGCGCAGCAGTGCCGCCGCCGCGGCGGGGAGGTCGCGGCTCATGCCGAGTTCGACGTCGAGCTCCGGCCGTTCCTCGATCACCGGGGCGACCGTCCGGGCCGGGCCGTACAGGTGCCCCCAGACGTCGAGCCGCAGCGGCCGGCCGGCGGCGTGGACCGCGCCGACCGCGGCCTCGGCGGCCCGCAGCGCCTCCCGCGCCGGCTCCAGGAAGCGGCGCCCCGCTCCGGTGAGCTCCACGCTCCCGCGGGTGAAGAGCGCGACTCCGAGCGCCGCCTCCAGCCTCGCCACCCGCTTGGACACCGCCTGCTGGCTGATCGACAGCTCCTCGGCGGCCCGGCCGAAGTGCAGGTGGCCCGCGACGGCGACGAACGCGCGCACCTGGCCGAGGTCGAGGTCCATGCCCCTCATCGTGGGCGACAACCGGTGGTTGTCAACCCGGCCCGGCGGCTGTTGGACCGGCCCGGCGCCCGCCCGGTTTCCTGCGGGGCATGAGAGCACTCCTTCCCGAAGCGGGCTCGGTGGCGTTCGGCGAGGTCGACGAGCCGGTCCCCCGCCCGGACGAGGCGCTGGTGAAGGTCGCGGCGTTCTCGGTGAACCGGGGCGAGACGTTCCAGCTGGAGTCCGACCGGCCCGGCTGGCGGCCCGGCAAGGACGTCGCCGGCCTCGTCGTCCAGGCCGCCGCCGACGGATCGGGGCCCGCGGCCGGCAGCCGGGTCGTGGGCCATCCGCCGTCGGCGGGCTGGGCGGAGTACGTCGCCGTCCCCACCGCGTCGCTCGCCGAGATCCCCGCGTCCGTGTGCGTCCAGTCGGCCGCGGCGCTGCCGCTGGCCGGGCTCACCGCGCTGCGCCTGCTGCGCACGTCCGGCGCCACGGCCGGGACGCGCGTCCTGCTGACGGGCGCGTCCGGCGGCGTCGGGCACTGCTTCGTCGAGCTCGCGGCCGGCGCGGGGGCCGAGGTCACCGCCGTCACGGCGTCCCCGGACCGCGGGCGGCGGCTCGCCGAACTGGGCGCCGCGGTCGTCCACGATGTGCGGGACGCCGCCGGGCCCTTCGACGTCGTCCTGGAGTCCACGGGCGGGGACGCCCTGCCGCTCGCGCTGGCGCGCACGGCGGCCGGAGGCACGCTCATCTGGTTCGGGCAGGCGAGCCGCCGGCCCGTGACGCTGGACTTCTTCGACTTCTTCGACGGCCCCGAGTCCGCGTCCATCAGGCACTTCCACTACGCGGGCGCCCCGTACGGGGAGGATCTCGCCACGCTCGTCCGGCTGACCGCGGCCGGGCGCCTCCACCCGGAGCTCGGCCGCGTCGCCGACTGGGGCGAGACCGCCGCCGTCCTCACCGACCTCCGCGAGCGCCGCATCCGCGGCAACGCCGTCCTCACCCTGGAGCAGAACCGATGACCGCCTTCTTCGACGAGCCCGTCGCCCCGTTCGCCGCCGTCAACCGGTCGCGCGCCATCGCCGCCGGGATCGACCCCCACCAGTACGACGCGGTCACCGCCGCCCTGACCTCCCTGCACCAGTGGCCGGACGCGTTCGCGCGGACCGGGCGGGAGCATCTCGCCCTCGCGGAGAAGGCGCGCCTGCCGCGCTCGGCGGGCGAGGCGCTCCGCGACGCCGCGCTGTGGTTCCACTTCGCCACGGTGCTGCCGAACCCCGACCTCGCCGAGCACGGCCGGGCCGCCGCCGCGTCCGCCGCCGCCCTGCGCCGTTCGCTCGCCGTCCTCGCGCCGGACGCCGAGCACCTCACCGGCCCCGACTTCACCGGCGTCCTCCGGCGCCCGTCCGCGGACGCGCCTCTGGTCGTCCTGGTGCCGGGCATGAACTCCGGCAGGGTCGAGTTCATGCCGATCGCCGACGCGCTCGTGCACCGCGGTCTAGCCGTGCTCGCCATCGACGGGCCCGGCCAGGGAGAACTCGCCGTCCGCGGTGTCTGGGAACCCGACTACCAGCGGGTCGTGGCACAGGCCCTCGACGCCGTGGACGGCCTGCCCGCCGCCGTCGGCCTGATCGGGCTCAGCATGGGCGGCTTCCTCGCCGCCGCCGCCGCGCGGCACGAGCCCCGGATCGGCGCCGTCGTCACCGTGAGCGGGCCCACCGCCATCACGTGGGACGAGCTGCCGCCGTACGTGACGGAGTCTTTCGTCCTGCGCACGGGCGGGGAGGCGGCCGCCCGCGAGTTCGCCCGCCGGGTGACCGCTCCCCCGGTGCCGCAGCCGCTCCGCGTCCTGGACGGCGGACTGGACGTCATCCCGGGCGTCGCCAACGGCGAGGAGCTGGCCCGCCGGGCGGCGAAGGGCGAGTACGTGCTGGTGCCCGAGGGCGACCACCTCTTGGAGAACTGCCGCTGGCTCTGGCTTCCCGAGACGCTCGACTGGCTCGCCGCCCGGCTGAGCGACGACCCCGCGTCCGTTGTCAGGCGCTATGTCGAGGCGGTCGCGAGCGGCGACCTGGACACGATCAAGGCGAGCTTCGCCGACGACGCCAGCTGGACCTACCCCGGCGACCTTCCGCTGAGCGGCACCTGGAAGGGCCGGGACGCGATCGTCGACGGCTTCCTCGGAGGCGCCGGACAGCTCTTCCGGCCCGGGGGCGAGCCCGAGGTCGCCCTGACCGGTGTGGTCGCGGACGGCGACCGGGTCGTGGCGGAATGGACGTCGCGGGGAACGGCCCGCGGCGGAGCGGCCTACGACAACCCGTGCCTCGGCGTGTTCACCGTTCGGAACGGCAAGATCACGTCGGTCCGGGAGTACACCGACACGCAGCACGTCGAACGCACCCTGTTCGGCTCCTAGTCCGCGCCGGCCGCGCCGGCCGCTCCTCAGCGCCGTGCCTCGTGTGCGGGGCGGCCGCCGGCCTCCTTCGCGACCGCTTCGCGGACGGCGGGGGCGATCTCCTGCCCCCAGCGGCCGACTGAGGCGAGGTCCTGCGTCCCGCCCTCGGGCGAGAACAGGGTGAAACCGGACGCGCCGTGCTCCAGGACCGCCCGGGTCAGCTCCTCGGCCCACTGCTCCGGAGAGCCGCCGATCCAGCGCCCGTCGCGGTCGCGGGTGGCCCGCAGCGGGCGGTCGGTGATGCGCCCCGGGAGGTTGAAGATCGTGCCGATCTCGCGCGGGTCGCGGCCGGCGGCCGCCGCGGCCTCGTCGATGACCGGCCGCGACGTCCGGTAGCGCTCGCTGAGCCAGTCCGCCGCGTGGCCGGGGATCCAGCCGTCGGCGACCCGGCCGGTCGCGGCGAGGGACTTCGGGCCGACCGACCCCGTCCACACCGGCGGCGCGGCCACCGGGGCCGGCTCGATCTCCTCCACCCGGTAGTGGCGGCCCCGGTGGGTGACCGGCGGGCCGCCGCCCGCCAGCTTCCGGACCAGGACGATCGCCTCCTCGAAGGCGTCCACGGCGTCGCCCGCGGGCAGCCGCGGCACGCCCATGTCGGAGATCCGGTCCCACAGCCCGCCCGCGCCCATGCCGAGGACGACGCGGCCGCCGGAGAGCGCCGACAGCGACGTCACCGTCCGCGCGAGCATGGGAGCCGGCCGGGTCGGCAGGTTCGTGACGTTGGCCAGGCCCGCGATGTGCTCGGTGCGGCCCAGGACGAAGCCGATGGCGGCGTAGGCGTCCACGCGGTCGCCGAGGTAGGGGTGGTCGGACAGGGAGAAGTGGTCGAGGCCGTCCCGGTCGGCCTGCTGGGCCATGCGCAGCAGGCCGGCGGCGTCCTCGATGACGGTGTGCGCGCCGAACCCGAAGAGGGGCCGCTGTACTGACATCGTGCTTCCTTCCGTCGTGCGGGTCGTCAGGCCCTGCCGAACAGGTCGGCGAAGCGGCCGGTGAACAGGTCTGCGCCCTTGTACTCGGCGACCGTCTCGGCCGGGACGACCTGCGGGCCGTCGGGTCCGGGCAGCTGGCCGACGCCGCGGCGCGGCCCGAGGGGAAGCAGGATCATGGGATCGGGCGCGGGCCGGTAGCGGGCGGTGGGCCGCTCGCCCCGGAGCCGGGCGGCGATGTTCTCCGCCACGACCTCGGCGTGCTGCATCGCGTACCCGGCCCTCTTGGACTCGGGGATGTCGGTGATGTCGCCGATCGCGTAGACGTGCTCCTGTCCGTGGACGTTGAGGGTCTCGGTGACGGGGACCCGGCCCTGCGGGGTGAGCGCGGTGAGGCGCCCGTCGGCCAGGTAGCCGCTGTTGATCGTCATGCCGTGGGCGCGGAACCAGATGTCGGCGGTGATCTCCTCACCGCCGGCGGTGGCGGCCGTGAAGGTCCCGGCCCGTCCGGGGTCGCCGGGGGGCGGGGCCGTCAACGCGGTGCCGAGCCGCAGCCGGATGTCCAGCTCGCCGAGCTGGCGGAGCAGGTCCTCGCGCAGCTCGGCGCGGTAGCCGGGAAGCAGCTCCCCGGCGGGGTCGACGATGGCCACCGGCTTGTGCGGCCACACCTCCTTGATCTCGCCAGCCAGCTCCAGGCCGACCGGTCCGGCGCCGAGGATGAGCACCCGGTCCGCGCCCGCCAGCTCCTTGTGGGTGCGGCGCAGGTCCTCCAGCGCCTCGTCGGCCGACTCGGCGCGAGGATTCGCCGGAAAGGTGTAGCCGGAGCCGGACGCGAGGACGAGGAAGTCCGCGTCGACGCGCCGCCCCGAGGCCAGGGTGACGCCCGCGGCGTCCACCGAGACCGCCCGGTCACGCAGCACAGTGCCCCGGGTGAGCAGCGTGTCGAAGGGGAAGAAGATGTTGCCCGCCCAGTCGGGCCGGGTCAGCGCCCGCAGCGCTCCCGACGCGTTGACGAACGCGTCGCGCGGATCGATCAGGACGACGTCGGCCTCGGAGTCCAGGGCCTTGGCGACCGCCGCCCCTCCGTACCCTCCGCCGACGACCGCGACCGTACTGCTCATGATTGCACGCTCCCGCAGACAGGAATTACAGTTCGCGCTACGAACAATATTAGTTCGTACTACGAACTGCAACCCCGCCCCGAGGCGGGCGCTCTCAGTGCCTGCGGGCGGCCCCCTCGTCGGGTTCCGCGAACACCACCGGAACGTCGTTCTCCAGCACGACGCGTCCGAGCAGGTCGGCGAGCGTGTCGCGCTCGGCCTCACTGAGGCCCTCCGGCAGCCTGTCGACCCGCCGGCAGGTCTCGGCGTAGAACTCCTCGACGAGCCCGCTCCCCCGTTCGGTCAGCGCGACCCTCACCGCGCGCTGATCCGTCGGGTCGGCCTCGCGGCGCACCAGGCCGTTGCGCTCGGTGCGGTCCACCAGGCCGGTGAGGCTCGACTTGGCCAGCCCGAGCATCGCCCCCAGTTCCCCCATCCCCAGGGGCCGCCTCATCAGCACGCACAGCAACTGCCCCTGCTGCGAGGTGAGGCCGTACTCCCGCGCCGACTCGGCATAAACGGCGTTCACGAGGAACGCGCCCCGCACGAGTGCCCCCACGACGCCGATCCGTCCCTCGTCATCCTTGCCCACGCGCCCAGCGTATCCCGGCAGTTCGTGCGGCGAACTACCGCACGGCCGCCGCCGAGGCGGCGCGACGCGAGCAGGCGGCCGCCAGGCCTGTTCGACTGCTCTATAGCTTGACAGCTAACAACCTTAGCTTTACATTGGCTAATGACGTTAGCCACTACTTCGGAGGTCGTCGTCATGAGCACAGTCACCGCGCCGGGCAAGGCCTCCGGCGTCCGCAACGTCCGCCGCGCCGCGTGGTTCGCCGGGGCGCTCTTCTGGGCCGCCTTCGCCGTCCTCGAAGGCGTCAACCACGGGTGGCCTGCGGCGATCCTGGCCCTGACCTTCTTCGTGGTCCCCGACCTGGCCTTCCTCGCCGGCTGGCGCGAGGCCCGCACAGTGGAGCCCGGACAGCTCCCTCCGCGCGCCGTCCCGTACTACAACTCCCTGCACCGGGCGCTGGTGCCGTTCGCGCTGATGGTGGTCTACACGGTCACCCCGCTGAACTGGGCACCGATCTTCGCCGCCCTCTGCGGATGGATGGCGCACATCTCCTTCGACCGCGCCCTCGGCTACGGCCTCCGCACCAAGGACGGCTTCCAGCGCCACCCCTGACGTCGCTCCACCGCCGCCGACGGAGGGAGATCCGGGCACATGCGGTCCGGGGAGAGGGGGAGGATGCCGTGGTGAGCTACGACAAGGAACTGGCCGATCGGGTGGAAGACCTGCTCGGAGCGAGGCGGGACGCGGCGTCCAAGCGGATGTTCGGCGGGATCGCGTGGATGGTGAACGGCAACATGGCCGTCGTCGTGAGGGGTCGGGGCGGGCTGATGGTCCGGGTCTCCCCTGACGACCACGACGCGATGCTCGCCGAGCCGGGCACCTCCACGACCGTCATGCGCGGCCACCCGATGCGGGGATGGATCACGGTGGAGCCCGAGGCCTGCGCCACGCCGTCCGATGTGGCCGCATGGGTGGACCGAGGACTCGACCACGCCCTCAGCCTGCCCGCGAAGTAGGGGCCGGGCGCACACCCGGCCCCTGCGGGGCGCCGGAAGGGCCCGCGCGGAGCGATGAGTTTCGGGGGCGGCGCCGGTCCGTCTGGGGTGCGTGCAGGCGGAGGGAGGTTGGGATGTCGCGTCCGTCACACTTCGTTGACCTCGAGTGCGGTGGAGGTCGGAGGGTGGGGGGCGCGGAGCAGGCAGGATTTGTCGGACCCCGCTGGAATACTCCCGGAGCGCCCAGGGTTTAATCGTTCGCGAAAGTGTCAGTCGCTGCAGTATTTTGCGGCGGTACCTAGGCAAGCCCTGAGCAAACCCCCTGAGCTACGTGCCCACGGCCCTCGCGTGCCCACATGCGGGCCCTGACGATTGGAAGAGAGTTGACCGCTCCCGCATCTCCCAAGATGGCGGACGGCCCGCTGGAGAAATCCGACGCCGGAGGAGGACTGGACCGCGGTGTGCTCGCGGCGGCCATGGTGGTCGTCCTCGGGGCGATCATGTCCATCCTGGACGTGACGGTCGTCAACGTCGCCATCAACGACCTCGCGAAGGAGTTCGAGACCTCGCTGGCGACGATCCAGTGGGTCGCGACCGGCTACACCCTGGCGCTGGCCACCGTGATCCCGATCACCGGGTGGGCCTCGGCCCGGTTCGGCACCAAGCGCCTCTACATGATCTCGATCGGGCTGTTCGTGGCGGGCTCGATGCTGGCCGGCATGGCCTGGTCCGCCGAGTCGCTGATCGCCTTCCGGGTGCTGCAGGGCCTCGGCGGCGGCATGATCATGCCCGCCGGCATGACGATCCTGACCCAGGCGGCGGGCCCGCAGCGGGTCGGCCAGGTGATGAGCATCGTCGGCGTGCCGATGCTGCTCGGCCCGATCCTCGGCCCGATCATCGGCGGCTACCTCGTCGACGACGTGTCGTGGCGGTGGATCTTCTTCATCAACCTGCCGATCGGCATCGTCGCGCTGGTGATGGCGGCGCGGATCCTCAAGCGCGACCAGCCGAAGAAGACCGAGCGGCTCGACTTCATCGGGCTGCTCCTGCTGTCCCCCGGCCTCGCCTCGCTGATCTACGGCGTGGCCAAGGGCGCCGAGCTGAAGGACTTCCTGAAGACCGAGGCCCTGGTGTTCTGGGCGGTCGGCGCCGTGCTGGTGCTCGGGTTCGTGTTCCGCGCGCTGAAGGCCGAGAACCCGCTGATCGACCTGCGGCTGCTCAAGCGGCGCTCGGTGGCGGCCGCGTCCGGCACGATGGTGCTGTTCATGATCGCGTTCATGGGCGCGATGCTGCTGCTGCCGCTGTACTACCAGACCGTGCGCGGCGAGGGGGCCCTCCAGTCCGGCCTGCTGCTGGCCCCGCAGGGCCTGGGCGCGATGATCACGATGCCGATCGGCGGCAAGCTGACCGACCGGATCGGCCCCGGCCGGGTCGTGCTGGTCGGCATGCTCATCGTGGTGGCGTCGGTGTCGGGCTTCGCCTCGATCCTGGAGGCCGACACCTCCTACTGGGCCCTCGGCGGGGCGCTGTTCGTGATGGGCCTCGGCATGGGCATGACGATGATGCCGACCATGGCGGCGGCCATCCAGACCCTCGTCCACGACGAGGTGCCGCGGGCGAGCACGATGCTGAACATCATCCAGCAGGTGTCCGCCTCCGTCGGCACCGCGATGATCTCCGTGCTGCTGGCCAACCGGCTGGTGTCCGAGCTCGGCGGCGGGGCCGGCGGCGAGATCGGCAGCACCGAGAAGGTGCCGCCGGCGGTCATGCAGAAGATCGCCGGGCCGATGGCGGACGCGTTCCAGCACACCTACTGGTACTCGGCCGGGCTGCTGCTCCTGGCGTTCCTGCCGGCGCTGCTGCTGCCGCGCAAGAAGCCGGCCGCCCCCGCGGTCGACGCGCCGATGCCGATGCACTAGAACGCCCCTGGCGCGTTCCAAACCCCGGCCGACCCCCAAGGGGGCCCCGGCCGGGGTTTGGCCGTTCAGGGCGCTCTCAGGCCGTGGCAGGGCGCGCGTGCGCCCAGTACTCGTCCTTCAGGAGCCGCTTGTAGAGCTTGCCCGTGGGGTGCCGGGGCAGCTCGGCGCGGAAGTCGACCGAGCGCGGGCACTTGTAGTGGGCGAGCCGGTCGCGGCAGTACGCGATCAGCTCGGCCTCCAGCCCGGGGCCGGCGTCGTCCATGGACAGCGGCTGGACGACGGCCTTGACCGCCTCCCCCATCTCGGCGTCCGGGACGCCGAACACCGCGACGTCGGCGACCTTCGGGTGCACCGCGAGGACGTTCTCGGCCTCCTGCGGGTAGATGTTCACCCCGCCGCTGATGATCATGTAGGCGCGGCGGTCGGTCAGGTAGAGGAAGCCGTCCTCGTCCACGTGGCCGACGTCGCCGAGGGTCGTCCAGCCGTGCCCCCAGGGGTCGCGGGACGCGGCGGTCTTCGCCTCGTCGGCGTGGTACTCGAACACGGGGCCGTTGCCGAAGTAGAGCGTGCCCGGCTCCCCGGGCGGCAGTTCCCTGCCGTCCTCGTCGCAGACGTGGACCTCGCCCAGGATGGGCCGGCCGACCGTGCCCTTGTGCGCCAGCCAGTCCTCGGAGTTCGTGTACACGAAGCAGTTGCCCTCGGTGCCGGCGTAGTACTCGTGCAGGATCGGCCCCCACCAGGCGATCATCTGCTCCTTGACGGGCACGGGGCAGGGCGCGGCGGCGTGCACCGCGCAGCGCAGCGACGACACGTCGTAGCGGGCGCGGGTCTCCTCCGGCAGCTTCAGCATCCGGATGAACATGGTCGGCACCCACTGGCTGTGCGTGACGCGGTACTTCTCGATGGCGGCGAGCGCCTGCTCGGCGTCGAACTTCTCCATCACCACGACGGTGGCGCCGAACCGGTGGAAGTTGAGCGAGTACCTCAGCGGCGCGGCATGGTACAGCGGCGCCGGGGAGAGGTAGACGGAGTCGGCGTCGGGCTGGAAGAGGAACGCCAGGAGCTGGTACAGCGGCCCGGCCTCGCCCATCGGCGCCTTCGACAGGGGCGGCTTCACGCCCTTGGGGCGGCCGGTCGTGCCGGACGAGTAGAGCATGTCCATGCCCTCGCACTCGTCCTCGATCGGCGTGGGCGGGTGCTGGGCGACGCGCTCCTCGTAGGAGTCGTAGCCGGGCGCCGTGCCGTCGAGCATCAGGCGCAGCGGCACGTCCGGCGGCGACTGCGCCGCCACCTCAGTGGCGGCGCTGGTGATGAAGGCCTTCGCCTCGCAGTTGCCCGCGATGTAGGCGAGCTCGTCGGCCTGGAGCCGCGAGCTGATGGCGGTGTAGTAGAGCCCGGACCGCTGGGCGGCCCAGGCGACGGCCAGGTAGAGCGGATGGTTCTCCATCATGAACGCGATGTGGTCCCCCGGCCGCAGCCCCTCCGCACGGAGCAGCTGCGCGAGCCGGTTGGACTCCTCGTTCAGTTCGCGGAAGGTGACGACCCGCCCGGAGCCCGCCATGACCACGGCGGGCTTGTCGGGCGTCCGAGCGGCGATCTGCCCCAGATGCATGGCCGCAACCTACCTGGCCGGACCGGTAAATGGAATCCCGTTCGGTTTGCCGTCGGGTCAGATGAGGATGTGGTCGAAGTCACCGTCCTTGGCTCCCCCGACGAACGCCTCCACCTCCTCGCGCGTGTAGACGAGGATCGCTCCCTCGGGGTCCCTGGAGTTGCGCACGGCGATCTCCCCGGTGGGGAGTTCCGCCATCTCGACGCAGTTCCCGGACGGGTTGCTCCGCCGGCTCTTCTGCCAGACGAGCCCGTTGCGCCGGACGTCCGACATCTGGTGGTGGCCGTCCATCAATGCCCCCTCTAGGCGTCTCGGCCTCCCTGTCCCGGGAGACCGCGATCTCGCCCCACCCCACACCATGGTACGAGATGCACGTGCATTCGTTCTTGCATTCGTTCATGCAGACGGCCTTGCATCTGCACGACTTGGGGAGCAAGATAGCGAACGCTCGCCGGTGACCAACCCGCACGCCTCTGAGGTTTGACCATGACCGTTGACCAGGCAGACGACGTCGCAGCCCACGCCGCCATGGGGGGCGCGCGGCCGCGGCACGTCTCGGCCGTCCGCACGCCCTGGCCCGACGCCCCGCCGATGCCGCTCGGCCCGAACGTCCCCGAGCAGGCCGCGCGCGTCCCGGCCGCCGTCCCCGGCCTCGCCGGGCTCTGGCCGGCCCCGCACGCGGGCACCCCCCGCACGGCCCGGCGGGTGCTCCCCGCCGAGATCACCGCGCCCCGGTCGGCGCGCGAGTTCACCCAGGTCACGCTGGACGCGTGGGACCTGGCCGACGACGCCGGGGACGTGGTCGTCGCCGTGTCGGAGCTGGTGACCAACGCGCTGCGGCACGGCCTGGAGGGCATCCCCCAGCCGCTGCCGCTGTGCCCGATCCAGCTCGTCCTGATCGGCCACCCGAGGCGGCTGGTCGTGTCGGTGACCGACCCGGGCTCGGGCGCGCCCGAGCCGGTACCGGGCGAGCCCGACCGGTGCGCGGAGGGCGGCCGCGGCCTCGTCGTCGTCGGCGCGGTCAGCGACTCCTGGGGCTGGGCGCGCCTCGCGACCGGGGGGAAGGCCGTCTGGGCCGCCTTCGACCTGCGCCTCAGCCCTCCAGCACAGCGGTAGTCTGCTCGGCCGGAGCCGGCCGGGCGGGGTTCTCCAGCTCGCTGAGGAACGCCTGGGCCCACCGGTCCACGTCGTGCTCGATGACGCGGCGGCGCATGGCGCGCATCCGCCGCGCCTGCTCGGCGGGCTCGGCGTTCAGCGCGGCCATCAGGGTGCTCTTCAGGCCGTCGATGTCGTAGGGGTTGACCTGGAAGGCACCGCGCTTCAGCTCGGCGGCGGCCCCGGTGAACTCGCTGAGCACGAGCGCGCCCCGCAGGTCCTTGCGGCAGGCCACGTACTCCTTGGCGACCAGGTTCATGCCGTCGCGCAGCGGGGTCACCACCATCACGTCCGCCGCGAGGTACAGCGCGGTCAGCTCGGCGCGGTCGTACGAGCTGTGCAGGTAATGGATGACCGGAAACCCGATCTCGCCGTGCTCCCCGTTGATCCGGCCGACGAGCTGCTCGATCTCCTCGCGGAGCAGCTGGTACTGCTCGACGCGCTCCCGGCTCGGCGTCGCGATCTGCACGAAGACGGCCTGGCCGGGCTTGATGTGGCCCTCCTCGACCAGCTCCCCGAACGCCTGGAGCCGCTGCGTGATGCCCTTGGTGTAGTCGAGCCGGTCGACGCCCAGCAGCACGGTCGCGTCGCCGAGGTCGGTGCGGATCTCCTGCGCGCGCTCCTGGACGTCCTCGCGGCCGACCAGGTCGTGCAGCTCGCCCACGTCCACCGAGATGGGGAACGCGCGGGCCCGCACGACGCGGTCGTCCCAGAAGACGTCCTGCTTGAGGAAGCGGGCGTCCAGGAGCCGCCGGCAGAGCCGCACGAAGTTGGCCGCCGCCCCGGGGAGCTGGAATCCGACCAGGTCGGCGCCGAGCAGCCCCTCCAGGATCCGCCGCCGCCACGGCAGCTGCCAGAACAGCTCCACCGGCGGGAAGGGGATGTGGAGGAAGAAGCCGATGCGCAGGTCGGGGCGCAGCTCGCGGAGCATCTGCGGGACGAGCTGGAGCTGGTAGTCCTGCACCCAGACGATGGCGTTCTTCGCGGCGACCTTCGCCGCCGCCTCGGCGAAGCGCCGGTTGACGCGGACGTAGGCGTCCCACATGGCCCGGTCGTAGACGGGCGGGGCGACGACGTCGTGGTAGAGGGGCCACAGCGTGGCGTTCGAGAACCCCTCGTAGTAGAGCTCGACCTCCTGCGCGGACTGCGCGATGGGATGCAGCGACATGCCGTCCTCCTCGAACGGCTCCAGCTCCTCGTCCGGCGCGCCCGTCCAGCCGATCCACGTGCCCTGCCTGCGCCTCATCACCGGGGCGATCGCGCTGACCAGCCCGCCAGGGCTGCGCCGCCAGCGCGGCACGCCGTCGGCTCCGACGTTCCGGTCCACCGGCAACCGATTGGCCACCACAACGAACTCACTACCGCGCGACACTCTGCGACCCGCCTCTCCAGGGAACTCTCAGCGCTCACTCATGCCCAGAAACGGTCATCGGGAACATCTTGTCACTTCGACGTAAAGGACCCGATGCCCGCAAAGGGGGATGTCAGACGGCCGGGGCGGCGCGGACGGCGGATTGGAGCGGGCCATATTCCTTTCCCGGCAGGTGACCGCTGTTGACGCCGCGGTCACGCCGTCCGGCGCCGCGCGCGGCGAAAGTTACCCAGATCACAGTCGTGGGCCCCCGCGCGGCCGCGGGGGCCCGGTGGATCAGGCGTTCACGGAGCGCCGGGCAGGGACTTCCTCGCGACCGCGGCGCCCCCACAGGACGGCGTCCAGGGAGAACCGTCCGGCGCCGGTGAAGGCCAGGAGGAGGCAGGCGGCGCCGAGGACCATCACGTACTCGTAGCCGCCCTCCTGGTTGAACAGGCCCTTGCCCATGTGGACGTACCAGAAGGCCCCGGCCATGTCGAGGGCGATGAGGACGCCCGCGAGCGGCACCAGGACGCCGGCGATGAGCGCGAGGCCGCCGAGCAGCTCGACCCAGGTTCCGTAGACGGCGGCGAGGCCCGGCAGCGGGATGCCGAGGTGGTCGAACGAGCGGGTGACGGCGGCGTGGCCCTCGTCGGTGAGCTTCTGCCAGCCGTGCGCGACGAAGACCACCCCGACCGCGATCCGGCCGATCAGCAGGCCGGCGTCGGGCAGTGCGGGGTGGCGGCGGGGTGGGAGCATTCCCCATCTCCTTCGGTCGGAGGTTCGAGCGTCCCGGGGGACGCGGGCAGAGTGATTCAAATTCAGACCATCTAGAAACCTCAAGACTGTTTTCATGCCAACTAAAATCACTGCATGCGCGACTTCGGGGGGATCGTCGAACGCACGCCCGCGCGGACCGTCCGGCCGGCCACGGCCCGGGAGGCGGCGTCGGCGGTCCGCGAGGCCGCCGCGCACGGCCTCGAAGCGGTGCCGCGGGGCCTCGGACACTCCACCTACGGGCAGTCGCTCACCTCGGGCGTCTCGGTCGACCTGAGCGGGCTCGCGGGCGTGCACGAGGTCGGCCCCGACCGCGCGGTGGTCGGCGCCGGGACGAGCTGGCGCGCCGTCCTCGCCGCGACCCTGCCGCTCGGGTTCACCCCGCCCGTTCTGACCGACCACCTCGACGTCACGGTCGGCGGGACGATCTCGGCGGGCGGCGTCGGCGGGACCTCCCACCGGTACGGGACGCAGGCCGACAACGTCCTCGCCCTGGACGTCGTCGTGGACGGGGAGCCCGTCGCCTGCTCGCCGGACGTCCGCCCGGACGTCTTCGACGCGGTCCGCGGCGGGCTCGGCCGGCACGGCGTGATCACCGGGGCGACGCTGCGGCTCGTCCCGGCGCCGGAGCGGGTGCTGTCCTGCACGGTCCGGTGCCGGGACGCCGCGGCCCTCCTGCGCGTCCAGCGCGAGACCCCGGCCGAGCACATCTCGGGCCAGGTCAAGCCCTCGGAGGCCGGCTGGGCGTACGAGGCCAAGGCCGTCCTGTACGGACCGGGCGAACCGCCTCCCGGCACCACGGAGACCGAGGAGCTCTCCTACGCCGACTTCGCCGACCGGCTGCGTCCCGACGTGGCGGAGCTCGTCGCGCTCGGCGAGTGGGCGCGCCCGCACCCGTGGGGCATGGTCTTCCTGCCCGGCCCCGCCGCCGCGGCGGTGATCGAGGAGACGGTCGCCGGAATGACCACCGCGGATCTCGGCCTCAGCGGCGTGATCCTCGTCAAGGCGCTGCGGGTCGGCCGCGTCCCGATGCTGGCGGCGCCCGCCGATCCCGTCCTGTTCAGCGTGCTGCGCACCGCCTCACCGGGCTGCGCGTCGGTCGCCGCGATGCTCGCCGCCAACCGGGCCCTGCTCGACCGGGCCGAGGCCGTCGGCGGCGTCCGCTACGCCGTCGACTCGGTCCCGCCCACGGGGTAGGCCGACTGGAAGGCCAGGCGCCGGTCGGCCCCCGCGGCGAGCCGGTCGCAGACGTCGTCGAGGTCCATGAAGACCTGCCATTCCTCCGCGCCGGACGCGGCGGCGAGCGCCTCCACGACGCGCTGTTCGAGGTCGGGGACGCGCTTGGCCTTCCAGACCTTGTCCGCGAGGCTGACGAGCAGGTCGTCGATGCCGACGCCGAGGCCGTCCCAGGAGGCGTGCGTGCGGGCGAAGCGGGCCAGCCGCTCCTCGACGCCCCGCTCCCGGAGGAGGGCGTGCCCGGCGCGCTCGTGCTCGGCGCCCGGGCCGGACAGCTCGGCGGGGTGCAGCACCTTGCCGATGTCGTGGGTGGCCGCGCCGAACAGCACGGCCTCCGCGTCCACGGCGAGTCCCGGGTGGCGCTCGCGGGCCCACTCGACCAGTTCGGCGGCCACGTCGTGGACGGCCCGCAGGTGGGCGGCCAGGCGCGGCGGCGCGTCGAGGTCCTCCAGAAGGCGGGCGGCCCGCTCCGGCAGCGGGCGGAGACCGGGATCGGCGAGGGCGCTGCGCAGGATCGCGGAGGGCATTACGGCAAGGTAGCGGCTCCCGTGCGGGGACCGCTCACTGCGCCAGGGCCATGACCTCCGCGCCCGGGAGCCCGGCGAGGGCCCCGCCCGGCAGGAGGATCTTGGATTTGCGCAGGCCGCTGCCGATGACGACGTGCGGGGAGGCGGCCACGGCCTCGTCCACGAGGATCGGCCACCCCGCGGGGAGGCCGACCGGGGTGATGCCGCCGTACTCCATGCCGGTCAGGGACGTGGCGTCGGCCATCGGCGCGAAGGAGGCCTTCCGGGCGCCCAGGTGCTTGCGGACCACGCCGTTCACGTCCGCGCGGCCGGTCGCCAGCACCATGCAGGCGGCGTACGAGACCTCGCCGCCGCGCTTGGCCGCGACGACCACGCAGTTGGCGCTGGCGTCGAGGGGGACGCCGTAGCGCTCGCAGAACGCCGCCGTGTCGGCGAGGTCGGGATCGATCTCGGCGGCCTCCGCGCCGGGCAGGCCGCCGATCGCCGCGGCCACCGGGTCCGCCAGCAGGTCGAGCCGTTCGTCCGCCGGGCCCCAGTCGAGCGTGCCGACCATGTGCCGTCCCCCTCCCGTGATGCCTCCCACCCTGCCACGGTCTTGACGGCAGGGCCGCCCGCGTGGTCCAGTGGCTCATCCACTCATCCTCTGGAGGTTCTCGGTGCCGTCCTCCCCGATCCCCCGCGACACGGTCGTGGACGCGCTCGTCGACCGCCTGCGCGACGACGTGCTGAGCGGCCGCTACCCGCCCGGCTCCTACCTGCCGCCCGAGCGGGACCTCGCGGCCGGCTACGCGGTAACCCGGACGTCGCTGAAGCACGCCATCGTCCGGCTCGCGCAGGCCGGGCTGCTGGAGACGCGGCACGGCGTGGGGACGCGGGTCCGCGACTACGAGCGGCTGGGCGGCCCCGAACTGCTGCCGATGCTGGTCAGCACGGTCGGGACGGCCTGGATGGCGGAGATCTTCGAGGTGCGGCGCGAGGTCGGCGCGCAGGTCGCGGCCAAGGCGGCGGTGCACGCGACCGGCGAGCAGCGGGCCCGGCTGCGGGAGCTCGCCGGGCAGGTGCGGGACGCCGCCGGGGCCGAGGAGGCGCAGCTCGCCGAGTGCGAGGTCCACCGGGTCATCGCGGCGGCCACCGGCAACCGGGTCTACGGGTTCATGGTCAACGCCCTGCTGAACGCCTACCTCGCCGTCCGGGAGGGCTTCACGCACGCGTTCGCCGACCCGCCGGCCGCCGCCGGCCGGCTCGCGCCCCTGGTCGACGCCCTGTGCGACGGCGACGCCGCGCGGGCGCGCGCGGCGGCCGGCGCGTACTTCACCGAGACCGAGTCGATCATGCGGGGTGCGCGGTGAGCGCGCGGCGCACGGTCTTCAGCGAGGTGATGGAGGGGTCCCTGCGGCTCGCCGGAGAGGACCGCGACCGCCCGATGCGGCTGGAGCTGACCGCCGACCTGCCGGGCGTCCTGCGGCCCTGGGGGGACGCGGAGGGGACGCTGGCCGGCCGCGTCCACGTGCCGGACTGGGCGGACGACCCCGCGGCGGCGGGGCGGCTGCGGGTGGCGCCGATCGCGGCGCGACGGATCCGCTACACGCTCGGCTTCACCGCCGGCGACGGGCGGCGGCTGCGCCTGGACGGCTGGAAGACCGTCACCCCGCGGCGCCCCGTCCGGTCGATGACGTTCCTGCCGCTCACGGTGACCGACGAGGACGGGGCCGTGGTCGGTGAGGCGCGGCTGCGCTTCCGCCTGCGCCGCGACCTCGCCCGCTTCCTCGGCGGCTTCCGGTTCCCCGGGCCCGATCCGATGCGGTCGCGCTGGCGCGGCCAGGCCGGGCGGCTGGAGGTCTGGTACACGACGCTGACCGATCCGGCCACCGGAACCGGCGTCTGGATCCACCACGAGCTGGGCGCCCCGGCCAAGCACGCGCCGACCGGGGACGGGCCGACCGGGGACCGGGCGGCGGGCGCGGCGCGGGCGCACGGCTGGGCCGCCGTCTTCCCGCCCGGGGAGGCGCCGGTCCTCGCGCGGTTCGGCCCGCGGGAGTGGAGCCCTCCGGAGGACGCGGCGTTCTCCGCCGGGCCCGTCGTGCAGGCGGACGGCCGGCTCACCGGGACCGCCGGAGACCTCACCTGGGATCTGCGCGAGTCGGGCGGCGGGCCGCCCCTCTACACGTTCCCGCGCTGGGCATGGGAGTCGGAGCTGCTCCCGGCGGCGCAGATCGTCCCGAGGCCGGCCGCGGCGTACGACGGCGTGGTCCGGTTCGGCGGCCGCACCCTCGAACTCGCCGCGGCGCCGGGCGCGTCCGCCCGCATCTACGGGCACGGGAACGCGCGCCGGTGGGCGTGGCTGCACGCCGACCTCGGCGGCGGCGACGTGTGCGAGATCGTGGCCGCCGTCTCGACGCGGCCGGGGATGAACCGGCTCCCCCCGCTGCCGTTCCTCCGGCTCCGGGTGGACGGCGCCGACCTGGCCTCCGGCGACCCGCTGCTCGCGGCGCTGCGGCTGCGCGCCGACATCGGCCTGCCGGTCTGGACCGTGCGGGGCCGCATCGGGGACCGGGCCGTCCACGTCAGGGTGGCGCTGCCGCCCGGGGAGACCGTCTCGGTCGACTACGCCGATCCGGACGGCGCCCCGGCCGTCTGCCACAACTCCGAGCGCGCCGACGTCCGGATCGTCCTGGCCCGGCGGTCGGGACGCGGCTGGGAGACCGAGCGCGAGTGGCGGCTGGACGGCACCGGGCACGCGGAGGTGGGGCTGCGGTGAGCGCGATGACCGGAACGGTCGCGGCGCTGCTCGGCATCGAGGACGCCGGCGACCTCGCCCGGGTCTCGGCCCGAGCGGAGGCCATCGGCCGGGCGCTCCCGGCGCCCGCGCGGCTCGGGCTGCGCGCCGGCGCGGGCACGCTGGACGCGCTCTCCCGGCTCGCCACCGGGCACCCGCTGGACGGCCTGGACGCCGACCGCCGGGACGCGTTCTGCGCCCTGCTGACCTCCCGCGAGCCGGCGGCGCGGCTCGTCGAGGCGCTGAAGATCCCGCTGCTGCTCGCCGCCGGCACCGAGCTGCTGCCGCTCCCCCCGGCGGCCGGCGACCCGCGGCCCGACGCGCCGCTGGACTGCACGCCGTCCGGCGGCTGGCCCGCGTGCTCGACCGCCGACGCCGTCGTGATCGGGTCGGGCGCGGGCGGCGCGATGGCGGCGCGGGCCCTTGCCCGGCGGGGCCTGTCGGTGGTCGTCCTGGAGGAGGGGCGGCGGTTCACGGTCGCCGAGTTCCGCGACCGCCCGCCGCTCGACCGCTTCCTCGACCTGTACCGGGACGGCGGCTCCACCGTCGCGCTCGGCCGCCCGCCCGTGCTGCTGCCCCAGGGCAGGGCGGTCGGCGGGACGACCGTCGTCAACAGCGGCACCTGCTACCGGACGCCGGACCGCGTCCTGCGGCGGTGGGCGGGGCTCGGCGTCCCGGTCGAGGACTTCGGCGGCCGGCTCGACGAGGTCGAGGCCACGCTGCGGGTCGCGCGGCAGCCGCTCGGCCCCCTCGGCCGCAACGGGCTGCTCGCCCTGGAGGGCGCGCAGCGGCTCGGCTGGCGCGCGGGGCCGCTGCGCCGCAACGCGCCCGACTGCGTGGGCAGCGGGCAGTGCGCCGCCGGCTGCCCGCACAACGCCAAGTACGGCGTCCACCTGAACGCGCTCCCCCAGGCGTGCGAGGCGGGGACGCGGATCGTCTCCCACGCCCGGGTCGAACGAATCCTCGTCGAGCGCGGCACGGCCACCGGCGTGCGCGCGCGCCGCCCGGACGGCACGGCCTTCGAGATCCTCTCGCCCCGCGTCGTCGTCGCGGCCGGCGCCACGGAGACGCCCCTGCTCCTGCGGCGGTCGGGACTCGGCGGGCATCCCGGGGTGGGACGCGGGATGGCCGTCCACCCCGCGACCAACATCGCCGGGCGTTTCGCCGAGCCGGTCGTGTCGTGGTCGGGGGTGATGCAGAGCGTCGGCGTCGAGGAGCTGCACGGCGACGGCATCCTCATCGAGGCGACGGCGAGCCCGCCCGGCATGAGCTCGTTCCCGCTGCCGGGCGCGGGACGGGCGCTGCGCCGCGCGCTGGAGGACGCCGACCGCCTCGCCGTGCTCGGCGCGATGATCGCCGACGCCCCGTCCGGGCGCGTGCACGGCGCCCGGCACCGCGCGCTCGTCCGCTACGACCTGGCCCGCGAAGACGCGGCCCGGCTGCGGCGGGCGCTCGTCGCGATGGGCCGGATCCTGTTCGCGGCCGGAGCCGAGGAGGTCCTCACCGGCCTGCCGCGCGGCCCGGTCGCCCGGGACGAGGCCGAACTCGTCCGCGCCGTGGCGATGGCGCCCGCCGCCGACCTGCACCTGGCCGGGTTCCACCCGACCGGGACGGTGAAGCTGGGCGGCGACGCGGCGCGGGCGCCGGTGGACCCGTCCGGACGGCTGCGGGGCGTGCGGGGCGTGCACGTGGCCGACGCGTCGGTCCTGCCGACCTGCCCCGAGGTGAACCCTCAGCTCACCATCATGGCGATGGCGGTGCGGATCGCCGAGGGGATCGAGTAGGGCGCCGCGGCCCTCCTCCGACCGGCCGCCGTCAGGACCCCAGGTACCGCAGGACGGCGAGGACGCGGCGGCTGTAGCCGGTCGTGTGCGACAGGTCGAGCTTGTCGAAGATCGCGTTGACGTGCTTCTCGACGGCGCTCTGCGAGATGTGGAGGTGGGCGGCGATCGAGGCGTTGGCGTGCCCCTGCGCCATCGTGTCGAGGACCTCCCGCTCGCGCGGGGTGAGCCGCGCCAGCGGGTCGCTCCGCGCGCCGTGCGCGGCGAGCAGCCGGCGCACCACCTCCGGGTCGAACGCGGCGCCGCCCGCGCCGACGCGCTCCAGGGCGTCGAGGAACTCGTCGACCTGCGCCACCCGGTCCTTCAGCAGGTACCCGACGCCGGCGGTGTCGGCGGTGATCAGCTCGGCCGCGTAGCGCTTCTCCACGTACTGCGACAGGACGAGCACCCCGACGTCCGGCCAGCGCCGCCGGATCTCCAGGGCGGCGCGCAGGCCCTCGTCGGTGTGGGTCGGCGGCATCCGGACGTCCACGACCACCACGTCGGGCGGGCCGCCGGCCACCGCCTCGACCAGCGCGTCGCCGTCGCCGACCGCCGCGTCCACCCGGTGGCCCTCCTCGGCGAGCAGCCGCACCAGGCCCTCGCGCAGCAGCGTGGAGTCCTCGGCCAGCATCACCCGCACGGCAGCTCCGCAGTGATCACGGTCGGGCCGCCGCGCGGGCTGTCCACGGCGAACGTCCCGTCCAGGGCGGCGACCCGGCGGGCCAGCCCGGCGAGCCCGCCGCCCGCGGGGTCGGCTCCCCCGCCTCCGTCGTCCTCGATGCGCACGCCGATCATTGTCGCGGAACCCGCCTGCCGGTGCTGGACGGCCACCCGCACCGCCGAGGCGCCCGAGTGCTTCGCGGCGTTCGTGACGGCCTCGCAGACGACGAAGTAGGCGGCGGTCTCCACCGCGTGCGGGGCCCGGACCGGGACGTCGTAGTCGATCGCCACCGGCAGCGCGGACCGCTCGGCCACCGTCTCCAGCGCCGCCCGCAGCCCCTCGCCGTCCAGCGCGGCGGGGTAGACCCGCCAGGTGACCTCCCGCAGGTCCGCCAGCGCCCGCTGCGACTCCTCGTGCGCCTGCCTCAGCAGCTCCGACGCCCGGTCCCCGTCCCCGGCGCGGCGTGCCCGGCCGATCAGCATGCCGAGCGCCACGAGCCGCTGCTGGACGCCGTCGTGCAGGTCCCGCTCGATGCGGCGGCGCTCGTCGTCCACCGCGTCCACCACCTGCGCCCGCGTCACCGACAGCTGCGCGATCCGGCGCTCGTACTCCTCCAGCGGGCTCGGCCCGAGGCAGCGCCTGGCCACGCTCCGCTCCATCGCCGCGACCCCGACCAGGCCTTGGACGGCGAGGAAGAGCAGCACCAGGCCCGCGGCGGCGACGTAGAGGACGATCCACCAGCTCGGCGGGATGCCGTCCATGTGGTCGCCTGTGATCCACCAGCCGACCGCGAGCCGGACCGCGGCCGCCGCCCCGTAGCCGACCAGCAGCAGGATGACGCCGCCGAGCAGCCCCACCGGCACCCGCAGCACGAGGTACGCGAGCGCCTTCAGCGGCCCGTACCGGACGGCCCGGTCCTCGCCGAGGAACACCCGGAGCCGCCACAGCTCCAGTTCGGCCAGGAGTTCGGCGCCGTCCGCGACGGCCGAGGGGACCTTCCGCCGCCCGCGCGAGAACGCCATCGAGTACGCCATCAGGAGCGCGGCCACCGCCAGCAGCACCAGTTCCGCTCCGGCGGTGGCCGCGCCGAGCAGCAGGCCGGCCGCGGCCCGGCCCACCGGGCGCGTCCCGCCGCGCCGCGCCTCAGAAGTTGCGATCACGTTCGAGTTCTCTCGCCTCCGCTCGGTGGGCCCCGGCCCCCGGCCGCCGCGAGGACCCGCGCGCCTTCACGATACGTACGGCGGCGAACGCCAGCGCGGCCAGTCCGGCCAGCGCGAGCACGGCCTTGGAGTAGGCCCCGACGAACTCCTCGACCGTCCGCCAGTTGTCCCCGAGCCCGTATCCGGCCAGTACGAACGCCGTGTTCCACAGCAGGCTGCCGAGGGCGGTGCAAAGCAGGAACACCCGCATGCGCATCCGCTCGACCCCGGCCGGGACGGAGATCAGGCTGCGGAAGATCGGGACCAACCGGCCGAAGAACACCGCCTTGGTCCCGTGCCGGGCGAACCACGCCTCCGTCCGGTCGAGGTCGTCGAGCTTCAGCAGCGGCAGCCGGGCCACCAGCGAGCGGATCCGGTCCCGTCCGATGAGCGCCCCGATCCCGTACAGGGCCAGCGCCCCGGCCACGCTGCCGGCCGTCGTCCACGCGAGCGCCGCCACCAGGCTCATGCGGCCCTGCGCGGCCGCGAACCCCGCCAGCGGGAGGATCACCTCGCTCGGCAGCGGCGGGAACAGGTTCTCCAGCGCGATCGCCAGCCCCGCCCCCGGCGCGCCCAGCTTGTCCATGAGGTCGGTCGCCCACCCCGCGACACCCCCCGCGGGCTCGCTCCCGGAGGCCGCGTACATCGTCTCGATCATGTACACGACGCTAGGAACCGCGGCGTCCCGCCACCATGGAGCGCACCGCCGACCCGTCCGGCCGCACGCCGCACCGCTCCCCTGCGGAAAACCGCACCCCTGCCGCGCCGGGAAGGCGAAGGCGGTGATCCGCCCTGACGACGGATCACCGCCTTCGCCCGTTCAGGCGTGCGCTAGACCGAGGGCGGGCTCAGGCCGCGGCCCCCAGCGTGCCGTGCGGGTCGAGGACGTACTTGCGCGCCGCGCCCCGGTCGAACTCGGCGTAGCCCTGCGGAGCCTCGTCGAGCGGGATGACCGACGCGTTGACGTTCCGGGCGACCTGGACCCGGTCGTGCAGGATCGCCATCATCAGCTGCCGGTTGTACTTCATCACCGGGCACTGGCCCGTGACGAAGTACTGCGACTTGGCCCAGCCGAGGCCGATCCGCAGCCCGAGCCGGCCCTCCTTCGCGTTCTCGTCCGACGCGCCCGGGTCACCGGTGACGTACAGGCCGGGGATGCCGAGCCCGGCGGCGGTGCGGGTGACGTCCATGAGCGTGTTGAGGACGGTCGCCGGCTGCTCCGTGCCCGCCCCCTCGTGCCCCTGGCCGCGCGCCTCGAACCCGACGCAGTCGACGGCGGCGTCCACCTCGGGAACGCCGAGGATCTGCTCGATCTGCGCGCCCACGTCGCCGTGCTCCGACAGGTCGATGGTCTCGCAGCCGAAGCCGCGGGCCTGCGCCAGCCGCTGCTCGTTCATGTCGCCGACGATCACGACGGCGGCGCCGAGCAGCAGGCAGGCGGTCGCGGACGCGAGGCCGACCGGTCCCGCGCCCGCCACGTACACGGTCGAACCGGTCGTGACGCCGGCGGTGTAGGCGCCGTGGTACCCGGTCGGGAAGATGTCCGACAGCATCGCCAGGTCGGGCAGCTTCTCCATCACGGTGTCGCGGTCGCCCGGGAACTTGAGCAGGTTGAAGTCGGCGTACGGGACGACGGCGTACTCGGCCTGGCCGCCGTGCCAGCCGCCCATGTCGACGTACCCGTAGGCGGCGCCCGGCCGTTCCCGGTTGACGTTCTCGCACACGCCGGTGTTGCGCTCCTTGCAGTTGCGGCAGCGGCCGCACGCGATGTTGAACGGGACGCTGACGAGGTCGCCCTCCTTGATGAACTCGACGTCCCTGCCTGTCTCGATCACCTCACCGGTGATCTCGTGGCCGAGCGTGAGCCCGGCCGGCGCGGTCGTCCGGCCGCGCACCATGTGCTGGTCGGAACCGCAGATGTTGGTGGCCAGCACCTTCAGGATGACGCCGTGCTCCAGCTTGCGCCCGCCCTGTTCGGCCAGTTCGAGCTTGGGGAAGTCCAGGTCCTCGACCGTGACCTCGCCCGGCCCCTGGTACACGACGCCTCGGTTGGTGTCCGCCATGTCCTCTCCTTCCGGGTAGAGAGTCGGCTCGCAGGCGCCCGGAGCGGCGGCCCGTGCTCGTCGCCCCCGTCCTCGGACGTCACGGGTGTCCACGATGGGTACGACCGGGATGTACCCGATTTGTAGCCGTTAGTCCGATTTTCCAGGGAGGGTCCGCGAGAATCCGCGGACCGCGGGACGGCGGGGACGCCGCGGCGGAACGGCCGGCGGGCAGCGCGGATCGGCTGACGGGCAGGGCGGATCGGCCTAAGCTAGTCGATCACGTCACCGCCCCGCGGGCACCCGGGTGCACAACAGAAGGAGCCGCACACGTGGCCGACGACCTCCCCGAGAACGCGCCTGCGGGCATCGACCCCACCACGCCCACGTTCGCGCGCGTGTACGACTACTTCCTCGGCGGCAAGGACAACTTCGCCGCCGACCGCGAGGTGGCCGACATGGTGATGCAGCTCGTGCCGGAGGCCCCCGTCGTGGCGCAGGGCAACCGGGTCGCCATCGAGCGGGCGGTCACCTACATGGCCCGCGATCTCGGGATCGACCAGTTCGTCGACATCGGCTCGGGGCTCCCCACGGCCTCGAACGTCCACCAGTTCGCCCGGGCGGCCAACCCGGACGCGCGGGTGGTGTACGTCGACAACGACCCGATCGTGCTGGCGCACGGGCGGGCGCTGCTGACCGAGACCGGCGTCGCCACGTTCATCCAGGGCGACCTGTACGAGCCGCGGAAAATCTTCACCGACCCCGCGCTGACGGCGCTGCTCGACCTGTCGCGTCCGGTGGGGGTCGTGCTGGCGGCGATCATCCATCATGTGCCGGACGAGCGCGACCCGGCGGGCGTCGTCCGGGCGCTCCACGAGTTCCTGGCGCCGGGCAGCCACGTCGTGCTCACCCACCTGCACGACGCGGGGGACGACCCGCGCGTCGAGGAGGCCAAGCGCGTCCTGCAGTCGGGGCTCGGCGGGTCCTACTTCCGGCACTCCTCCGAGATCGAGCGGTTCATGGAGGGCCTCACGATCCTGGAGCCGGGAGTGGCCCACGTGACCGAGTGGCGGCCCGCCGGGCCCACCGGACCTCTGGAGCACCCGCTGCACACCCAGATGGTCGCCGTGCTGGGGCGGAAGGACTGATCGACCGATTCAGCGGAGAGTGAAACCGGGTCCGCCGCCGGCCGCGCGCGGAGGAGGCTCGGAGGCCCGGTTCCCGCAGGCCGTGCGGTTACGGACGGCCCCGCCGCCGGTTTCGGACTCCGGTCCGGTCATGATCACAGTAAAGGATCTTTTAGATCGACTTTTCCGTTGTTGAGCCTTTCTTGTAGCGTTCGCAGCGTTTTGTGAAGTGCATTCATGATCGGACTTCCCCGCCACAAGATCATTTGAGGACGCCGCGATGCCCCTGGCGACAGGCCTGGCCGCGGCCGCGCTCCTGGGCCTGCTGACGCTGCTGGCCACCGCGCGGCGCGGCCGCAGCCGAGACCGTTCGGACGACCAGCACCCCGAGTCGCTGACGGCCGTCCTCGACCCGGGGGACGAGGAGTACCTCGCGTGGCTGGCCGACCACCACTGGCCGGCCGACGAGTACCTCGACCTGGAGCACGAGTGGCGGGTCGAGCTGGAGTTCGGCGAGCCGGCGGGGCACTACGAGTCGCCGCTGTGCCCCCGGTGCGACCTGCGGCGCGAGGACGTCTGGCCATGCCCCGCCTGCGGCAGGCTCCTGCACTCGTCCTGCGGCCACGGGATGCGGCGCCGCGCCGTCGAGCGCCCCTACCGGACGCACGGCACCAACTCCGAGGCCGTCATCGCCGAGTGGATCTGCACGGGCTGCACGGCCGTCGTCGGCCTGGACGTGGACCACGGCGACGAACCGGATGGTGGCATCTTGCGGTGAATCGCCCCTGATTGCCCGAGCTTGGGGGCGTTCACACGTGTTCGAGGGTAAAAAATCCGTCATCCACTTGCATATTTCGGACGCCGCGCGGCAGGCTGCTTTATGTCCCTTAATCACGTGGGACACCTGGAGGAGCCAGTGACCGCCGAACACCACACCGTCTGCACGCACGAGCCGCCCTGTCCGCAGCCGGACGACCTCGACCGCGAGGCCGCGCGCATCATCGCCGCCCACCCCGAGCAGGGCTGGAACCTGCTCTGCAACGGCGTCGTCGTCTTCGACGACACCGGCGAGCTGCTTCCCGACGGCCGCGTCATCGACCCACACCGCCCCATCACGGCCGCCTAGCCGCGCGGCCCGACCCGGCACGGCCGTCCGACGGCAGTGCCGGTCCTCTCCGACGCCGGGTGAGCTCCTCCTCCGCCGCCCAGGCCGCCCCGGGCCCGCACATCGGGCCACTGGCCGTCCGGCCCCGCACAGGACCGCCGCCCGCCGCAGGCCCGCCCCACCGGCCCGATGAACCGGCGCTCGTCCCCCACCGCGCCGCTACGGCGCCCACCGGGACGCCGGTGCCGTTATCTCCGTCGCAGCCCATGCCGAGGCCACTTTTCCGCGCCCGCGTGAGCCGACCACCACCGGATTCCATCCCTCACACCAAAGCCTGGCAGCGTGCGCCGCAAGCCCGCGTGTCGCGGCTCCGCTGCGCGCGGATCGCGTCAGCCTTGGAGAGGTGATCGACCGGGCGGGGTGAACCCAGGTGATCCTCGCCGGCTCGCGCGCGCCCGCGGGAGACTCCACGGCCTCTTCGTCTCCGGCGGGTTCGCATGTCGGGCTCCCATCCGGCGGGCGATCCCGGTAGCGTTCAACTGTTTTGCTACTTACGCAACAATCGTGCGGAACTCGACCGCGAAAGGACGGTGTGGTGTGGTCACAGTCCTGGTCCTCGCGTCCCTGGTCGCCCTGTTCGGCCTTTTCCTGCCGAACCTCCTCCACCCCATGCCGCCGCGATGCGCCGCGGAGCCGCGGCGGTTCGCTCCCGAGACGCCGTCTCCCGTCGCGGTCCCTCCCCCGGCCGCCGAGCCCCCGGGGCACCCGGAGTCCATGACCGCCGAGCTGGACCCGGACGACGAGGAGTACCTCGCCTTCGTGGCCGACGAGCTCTGGCCCGACGACGAGTACCTGGAGCTGGAGCACACCACCGACGGCGAAGAGGAGTCCGGCGGCAGCAGCATGCTCATGTGACGGGCCGGGCATCGGTGGACCGTTCCGCTGCGGACGGCGGCGCACAGGCCGAGGCGGCCCACGAGACCGGTCACGTGGCGGGGAGCGGAGCTCCGGTCTCCAGGAGGGTCTTGAGGCCGGACAGGACGAGCGGCCAGCCCTGCCGCGACATGCCGAGCAGGACCTCCCCGCCCTCGTGGACCACGGTCAGCTTCACCGTCTCCCCGGCGGGTTCGAGTTCGAAGGCCACCGTGGAGCGGGGTTCCCGGAGCAGCATGGCCCGGGTCTCCTCGTCCACGCCGGCGGACCGCGCCCACTCCGGCGTGAAGGTGTGCCAGGTGTAGGAGAGGCGCCGGCCCGGCTCGGCTTCGAGGACGACCTGCTCGGGGCCGGACATCGTCGCGCCCTCGTCGTGCCAGGTGATGGCGGACCCGGGCTTCCAGTCGGTCTCGAAGGCGACGCCCCAGTAGCGGCGGGTGAACGCGGGGTCGGTGAGCGCCTCCCAGAGCCGCTCTGGAGTGGTCTTGACGTAGGTGGTGTAGACGAACTCGTTTCCGCTCATCGGGGCCTGCTCCGGGGATTCCTAGGGCTTGCGGCCCACGGCGCCGTAGGCGTCCACGGCCTCCGGCTCGGTCGTCGTGTCGGGGCGCCAGTGCGTCACCGGGACGACGCCCGGCTCCACCAGTTCCAGCCCGTCGAAGAAGTGCGCGATCTCCTCGGGGGTCCGAAGCCGGAGGTGCGCGTTGCCCGAGGCGTTCCAGACGTCCACGATGCGGTCGGACGCCTCGCCGTGCACGACGTTCGTCCCGTCGTACATGGCGAAGTAGCTGCCGGAGGGCACCGCCTCCATGAGCCTGCGGACGATCCCGTACGCCTGGTCGTTGTCCGGGACGAACTCCAGGATGCCCATCAGCGTGAACGCGACCGGCTTCGCGAGGTCGAGCGTCTCAGCGGCGCCCTCCAGAATCGCGTCGGGCTCGCGCACGTCCGCGTGGATGTAGGCGGTCCTCCCCTCGGGCGTGCTGGTGAGCAGGCCCTTCGCGTGCTCCAGGACCAGGGGGTCGTTGTCGACGTAGACGATCCTCGCCTCGGGCGCGGCGCGCTGCGCGACCTCATGGGTGTTGTCCACCGTCGGCAGCCCCGTGCCGATGTCGACGAACTGGCGGATCCCGGCCTCGGCGGCCAGGTGCCACACCACCCGGTTCAGGAACAGCCGGGAGGCGCGCGCCAGCCGGGCGACGTCCGGCAGCATCCCGAGGATCTGGTCCCCGACCTCGCGGTCCACCCGGTAGTTGTCCTTGCCGCCCAGCCAGTAGTTCCAGATGCGCGCCACGTGCGGGACGCTCGTGTCGATGCCGGGCACGGGCCTCTGTTCGGTCATGAGCCACCCCCTCGGCCGACCTCTTCCCGCTACGGGCGAAGGTCAGTCATCGCCACCGGCGCCGCCGGCCACCACTTGAGGAGCTGGCGGGCCATGACCATGCGCTGGATCTGGTTGGTGCCCTCGTAGATCTGGGTGATCTTGGCAGCACCCCCCGCTACCCCGACGGAGCACGCATCTCATCCATGCACACGTCACGCCGGAGGGCGGTCGTCTTCGCGATCCCGTCCACCCTCGCCCTGCTGGTCACGAGCTTTCCCAGCCCCGTCGAGCGCACCCGGGCGATCGCGATCTACAGCGCGGTCATCGGTGCGGGCGCCAGCGTGGGCGTCATCGTCGGCGGCCTGTTCATCGAGTACCTCTCCTGGCGTTGGGGGGCTGCTGGTCAACACCCGTCCCTGCTGTGGCCTGTCGGACGAGGTACCTCTCGAATCCGGTGCAGTCATTCGACTGATGCTCGGCGCCTTGCGAGGCCCGAACACTTGATCCACCACCCGCCCACGAGCTGAGGAGCCTCACCATGACCAAGCTGACCGTCGGCCAGGAGAACGGCCGCACAGTTTTCATCACCGGAAGCTCAACCGGGATGGGCCGTGAACTTGTTCATCAGCTCGCAGCTCGAGGCTGGAATGTCGCGGCGACGATGCGAGACCCAGGCAAGGCCGACCGTGCGTTCGCCGCGCTGGACGCGGTACAAGTTATTCGTGCGGACGTGACCGACGACGAGTCGGTTCGAACTGCGGTCGAAGAAGCAAACGACAGGTTCGGGCCGATCGACGCGTTGATCAACAACGCCGGATATGCAGAGACCGGGACGCTGGAAGAGGTCAGCCTTGAACGCTGGCGGGCCCAGTACGAAACCAACGTGTTCGGGGTCGTCCGGGTCATCGACGCAGTCCTCCCGCAGATGCGCGAGCGACGAGAAGGGCACATCCTCAACACCTCGTCGATGGGAGGCCACGTGAGCCTCCCCACGATGACGGCCTACACCAGCTCGAAGTTCGCACTGGAAGGGCTCTCAGAGGGACTTGGCAAGGAACTTGAGCCCATTGGGATCGACGTCACCATTATTGAGCCTGTCGGATTCACCACGCCGTTCTTCGACAATCTGTCGACCAATCCTCAACTTGCCGACTATGACGGGGCCCGCCGGGCAATGGCGGACTTCTCAGCGGGCGCGCGCCGTGGCGACCTGGTCAAGTCGATGTCCGCTGTGGCCGATGTCGTCGGCACAGACAACCCTCCGCTGCGCCTCGCAGTAGGCAGCTACGGACTCGAGCTCGTTCGCAACAAGCTCGATGAACTAATCCAGAACTACAACGAGTGGGAACATGTCACGCTGGCAACTGGGTGAAGTTCTCTCGACATGGCGACGGCCACGCGCATCACGGTTGAGCCGACGTCGTCGAGGGTGACCAGGCGGCCCCCTTCGCCCACTTCCGGCCGCTCGCACCGGCGAGCCGAAGCCGAGGGGGCGGGCCGCACGGCCCGCCCCGACGGCAGTCCCGCGCACCGCTTCAAGGCCGCGCCGCTTCGAGGACGCGTTGCTTCGGGACCGCGTTGCTTCGGGACCGCGCTGCTTCGGGAGCGCGCTACTTGAGGAGCTGGCGGGCCATGACCATGCGCTGGATCTGGTTGGTGCCCTCGTAGATCTGGGTGATCTTGGCGTCGCGCATCATCCGCTCGACCGGGAACTCGCGCGTGTACCCGTACCCGCCCAGCAACTGCACCGCGTCGGTGGTCACGTCCATCGCCACGTCCGAGGCCAGCGCCTTGCACGCCGACGACACGAACGTCAGGTCCGGAACGCTCTGCCCGCCCATCGCCCGCTCGGACTTGATCGCCGCGTGGTAGGTCAGCTGCCGCGCCCCCTCCAGCCGCATCGCCATGTCGGCCAGCATGAACTGCACACCCT